>JBBQYS010000250.1:0-2023 GCA_038208485.1 Chitinophagales bacterium | reverse complement strand
GAAAATACAATCACAATCAGTTGTATACTTTTTTCAATTGTAGCTGTTTCCTTTTGTATCGGGTGAATAAAATCCAGCAGGTTATTACCCTTTGTTTTAATCTTTTCTTCTACAGCTTTTCTTTGTGTTGCCTGTTTTTTTTGCGCTGCTTCTTTTTGCTGCAAGATTAATTTATTGGCCTGGATTTCAGCTGCAGTAATGCTTCTTTTTTCCAGCTCTGAAGTAGCTATAGATAGTGCTTCGGATTGGTACTGGCCCGGATATTCCAATACATGTAGCAGTTCTGCATTGCTCATTTTACTAAAAAAAAATTCCAGTGGTATTGAAGGCATAAGTAATTAAATGTAAAAAATTAATTCATGAATCATTTCAGTATTTAATAAATATGTCTTTTATACTACCGAACTTTAAAGTAAAAATCAAAATAATATGAGCAGCATAAAAGTAATGATTACGGGTGCCACAGGAATGGTGGGAGAGGGTGTGCTGTTTGAATGCCTGCAAAATGATGCAGTCAGCGAAGTGCTGATCGTATCAAGAAGTCCTTACGAACTGCAGCACCCGAAACTCAAAGAATTGTTGGTCCCTGATTTTTTTCAGCTGGAAGAATATGAAGAGCAGCTGAAGGGATATGATGGTTGTTTTTTTTGTGCCGGAGTTAGTTCGCTGGGAATGGATAAAGAAAAATATGAACACCTGACTTATGATACTACATTGGCATTTGCTGCCGTAGTGGCAAAACTGAATGCCGATATGGTATTCACTTATGTTTCGGGTGCACATACTGATGGAACCGAAACCAGCAGTCGTTTGCATTGGGCCAGGGTAAAAGGAAAAACTGAAAATGATTTAGGCAAATTACCTTTTAAGGCGGCATACAATTTCCGACCAGGAATTATACAACCTTTTCCTAACCAGAAGAATTGGAAATCATTTGTAAAAGTCATGGTGAAAGTGGTGAAGTTTTTCTCTCCAAAATCTGTTGTTACACTCCATGAGTTGGGGCTTGCAATGATCCGAACCGTGACAGAAGGATATCCAAAGAATGTGTTGGAAATAACTGATATAAAAAAACTGGCAGGGAAATAATTGATTCACAAAAAAGCCCTGCATCTTGTACAAATGCAGGGCTCAATTTTTATATACTCAGATTATTTATGTGCTTCTATCTTTTTTACAAAATTTGCTTTTGGTTGAGCACCTACTAATTTATCTACTACTTCACCATTCTTTACAAAAAGAATAGCTGGGATGCTAGTAATTCCATACTGAGAACTTACTTCAGGATTGTTGTCTACATTGAGTTTTCCAATATTTACAACTCCATCATATTCTTTAGCTAATTCTTCTATTACCGGACCTATAGCACGACATGGTCCACACCATTCTGCCCAAAAATCTATTACTGAAAGTTTATCTGAATCCAGTACATCTGCCTGGAAGGTTGCGTCTGCAAATTCTTTTGCCATTGTTATTAATTTATACGATTATTAAAAAATTCTATACTTTTTATATCAAAAATGTAACCAGACTGCCAGTTGACAATTCTGTCAGACTAGTTGGGCAGCCTTGCAGTATTTCTGTAAATCCGTCAGCATATTACTGTTCCATTACCACTTTTACCTCGTATTCCCAGTGTTTATTCAGGTAAAAGGCTAATTCATCATTCATCGTAATACCTCTTGCTTCTGTATTCATGGCCACCTGGTGGGTCGCAATATGATCATGCACATTAAAGATCAACCTGGTATCTCCCGGGTATTCATTATAGTTATTGGAAATAAAATTTACAAAGTCATCATTCACATCCTGGGCCAGTGCATCTATCACCAGTTTCTGTGTCATGGTTTTTTTTACTGTTTCCAATAAATGTATTTTATGAATTTTAAACTCATAACCACGATAGCCATCTTTAAACCCACCTTCTATAAACAGGATACAACCTTTATCCAGGTAGCGGGTATATTTCTGGTAATCCTCACTCCACAATGGAAATTCTTCTTTGCCGCTGTAATCCTCTATC
>JBBQYS010000249.1:0-2047 GCA_038208485.1 Chitinophagales bacterium | reverse complement strand
ACCCTGAACGATTGTGAATTTGGCTATCGTGACAGTATTTTTAAAAGAAGGTACAAAGATGAGTTTGTAATAATGGATGTTACATTCCGGCTGAACCGCATTCCGGATTTCAATATTTCTTATGGTGCCATCGGGCAGGAGTTGGAAAAGATGGGCGTGAAAGATTTGAGCTTGCAGGCCATCTCGCAGGCTGTAATAAATATCCGCAGCAGCAAATTGCCTGACCCGGCAGAGATCGGTAATGCAGGGAGCTTTTTTAAAAATCCAGAAATTCAAAATTCAAAATTCAAAAACTTAAAGGAGGAATACCCAGAGATTGTTGGATATAATTTGCTAAATGGAAATGTAAAACTGGCGGCCGGATGGTTAATTGAACAGGCAGGTTGGAAAGGCTATCGTAAAGGAGATGCAGGCTGCCATGAAAAGCAGGCATTGGTTTTAGTGAACTATGGCAATGCAAAAGGTATTGAGATATATGATTTGAGTGAAGAAATATTGCAGAGTGTGAAGGCGAAGTTTGGAGTTGGGTTGGAGAGGGAGGTGAATGTTGTTTGGCCAGTGAGCATTAATAAAAAATATATAGGTCTTCCCACAACTCTAAAAAATGAAGTTTTTTGGGTTGAAGATAAATATAGAAAACATCCTTGGTCTTTAATTCCAGGAGGCAGTGAAATCATAGTTGAGTATCATTCTAATGAGGTATTTGGGTATGACAAAATTAAAATTGTTGAAAAGTATATAGACGAAATAATATCTTCTTCTTTAAGGAAAAAAACACAGGCAGAAATTAGAACAATAATATCAAGGATTTTTGCTAGAAAATATTCAAATGAAAATAATTATGAGATTATTTCCTTTGAAGAAATTTGGAATTCTGATGCAGCTAAAAAGTCTCCGGTAGATGCTCTACTGGATTTTGATTTGAAGTTTAATTCAAAAGAAATTAAAGAGTTTAAAGGAAGAGAATACAACCACTTGGTTTCGAAAGCACATCAACTCGGATTGTGGAAGAGAGACAAAATGATTGCAGAGGGGAAATGCAATAATACCATCGAGGATGCATTAGTAGACCCGACATGGGCGCAGATAAAATTATTGCCAGGTCCTGCAATGTACTATATACGGGATAGTTATTTTGATGTTATAACCATATTGTTAAAGTATAGTTACTCAGAAGCAAGTTTCGCAACGGTGATATGTGATAAAGACGGAGACCCGATTATTTCTGACGATGATTCTTATCAAATTCAAGAAGCAATTTCGCAGTATGAATATAAAGATTCCTTGAAAAGATTTACTGTAAAAAAGGGCTTTGTTGCATTAAAGGCATACGCTACTTAATCAATTAAAATCCTCCTCATTCAAATCTTCTTCACTAAAATGCTGTGAACCTATATTCAGCATACTGCCCATCAGGTCTTTAAATTCAATCTTGCCATCCAGTATCTTTTTGCTGATGAGTGAATGTGCCGCAAGGCCGTGCAATACAAACTCCATCAGCAATGCATTTTCTTTTTCATTTGCTGATTTGAAATATTTTTTTACCAATGCATGCAGTCCATCAACTTTATACAATAACTGTATTTTATCTTCATCCTTGGTTTCAAAAAAAGTATCCAGGGTATTGCCTGCATCAAACCAGCGGGTGATGGACCTGTATGGATTTTCATCCGGTGCTGCTTCTTTATTTCTTTTCTTCTTTAAAGTATCCGGGTTAGGAAAGTATTGGCTGAATTGTGTACGGATTGAACGCTCCAGTAAATTAAACGCAACCTGGTATGGCCCTTCCTGCTCGCCTTCATAAACCAGTTCTATTTTACCAGTTATAGAAGGAATGATACCGATGAGATCACTTAGCCAAACCTGTGTTTCTTTTTCATCATTGATGATGGCCCTCCGCTCTGCTGCACTGATGGCATTTTCATAAGCACTAATGCTTAGCCTTGCACTCACGCCGCTTTTTTTATCTACCAGTTCACTTCCCCTTGCTTCAAAAGCTACCTGCTCTATCAATCGTTTGATAAGATCACTCACTTTTACTCTTTGC
>JBBQYS010000248.1:0-2082 GCA_038208485.1 Chitinophagales bacterium | reverse complement strand
ACCCTGAACGATTGTGAATTTGGCTATCGTGACAGTATTTTTAAAAGAAGGTACAAAGATGAGTTTGTAATAATGGATGTTACATTCCGGCTGAACCGCATTCCGGATTTCAATATTTCTTATGGTGCCATCGGGCAGGAGCTGGAAAAGATGGGCGTAACAGACCTGAGCCTGCAGGCAGTATCACAGGCAGTGATAAATATCCGAAGCAGTAAATTGCCTAACCCGGCAGAGATTGGGAATGCAGGAAGCTTTTTTAAAAATCCAGAAATAAGCAGTTCGCAGTTTGCAGTTCTCAGTTCGCAGTCTCCTGCAATAGTTGGTTATCATCTACCGAATGGTAATGTAAAATTAGCTGCCGGCTGGCTGATAGAACATTGTGGGTGGAAAGGTTTCAGGAGGGGCGATGCAGGCTGTCACGATAAACAAGCCCTGGTGCTGGTGAATTATGGTAATGCAACAGGCAAAGAGATCTATGACCTGAGCGAGGAGATATTACAAAACGTGAAAGAAAAATTTGGGGTTGGGTTGGAGAGGGAGGTGAATATAATATAGTTGTAACCATTGTAAAGCTACATTCAGGATTTAGATTCCGGTTGGTGAAGACACCAACCGGTAAAAAAATGTCAGCGGCTGTATTTCTTCAAGTCAATAATAATTTTTTTATAATGAAGTGGTTTACCATTTGTGGGTTTTTTAGTAACATATTTTAGAATAAGGATTCCTTTTATGATCTCAGGGGTTTCAAATAGAAACTCAGGAAACATAAAATCATTATTTTTCATACCTCTTTCTATATCTCCTTTTGGAATATTTATTCTATATTCTTTATGGGTATCAAGATTATAAACCGTTAGAGAATTATAGTTTGAAATTGCAAAGTGGTCGTAGTTGCTTTTAGTTATAGAAACAACAAATGGAATATC
The DNA here is from genome assembly GCA_038208485.1 of Chitinophagales bacterium. GTDB lineage: Bacteria > Bacteroidota > Bacteroidia > Chitinophagales > Chitinophagaceae > Ferruginibacter. The sequence goes on along the minus strand of JBBQYS010000248.1, from coordinate 1,156 downwards.
TCTGTTTTCACTTGTATATAATGACCGACCCAAATATTTAACCAGGTTACCACTTGTCTTGTCATAAAGATAATAATCAACAGGATCACAGCATCCTGAAATAACATGATTTGTAATTAAAAAGGTTTTATTAAACTCAGTCCAATACATGTAGCCGAGCCTGGTCGTTAGTGAAACAAGGCCGCCGCCCAATGAAAAAATAAGCTTTTGTTTTTTCTTTGAGCTTTGAAAAGTCAACCATGATGAATCACAGTTAAAACTCCAAAACAGTTTGGCTTTATTGTCAAATATTGTTGGCTTACAGGAAATAGACTCTTTAAGCAGAGTATCTTGATCACAACGACAACTTTGTCCATACATACCGGTTGCAAATAAAAGTCCTAATGATAATAGTAATGTTCTCATATCTAAGTTAACGGTTAGACCGAAACTGAAACTCAATAAAGAAATCTAATTAAAATCCTCCTCATTCAAATCTTCTTCACTAAAATGCTGTGAACCTATATTCAGCATACTGCCCATCAGGTCTTTAAATTCAATCTTGCCATCCAGTATCTTTTTGCTGATGAGTGAATGTGCAGCAAGACCATGCAAAACAAATTCCATCAGCAAAGCATTTTCTTTTTCTGATGCTGCTTTAAAATATTTTTTTACCAATGCATGCAGACCGTCTACTTTATATAATAACTGTACTTTATCTTCATCCCTGGTTTCAAAAAAAGTATTTAAAGTATTGCCTGCATCAAACCAGCGGGTGATGGACCTGTATGGATTTTCATCCGGTGCTGCTTCTTTATTTCTTTTTTTCTTTAAAGTATCTGGATTAGGAAAGTATTGGCTGAATTGAGTACGGATTGAACGCTCCAGTAAATTAAATGCAACCTGGTATGGACCTTCCTGTTCGCCTTCATACACAAGTTCTATTTTTCCGGTGATAGATGGAATGATGCCAATAAGGTCGCTCAGCCATACCTGTGTTTCTTTTTCATCATTGATAATTGCCCTGCGTTCTGCAGCACTGATGGCATTTTCATAAGCACTAATGCTTAGCCTTGCACTCACGCCGCTTTTTTTATCTACCAGTTCACTTCCCCTTGCTTCAAAAGCTACCTGCTCTATCAATCGTTTGATAAGATCACTCACTTTTACTCTTTGC
>JBBQYS010000247.1:0-2098 GCA_038208485.1 Chitinophagales bacterium | reverse complement strand
TATAATTTACACCGGATATCTCATTGTTGTATAAATTGTCTACAGCATCTTTGACTTCCTGGCCCTGATTTGGGAATTTCTTTGGCCATATTTTCCAAGATATATATATAATCGGCGAAAATAACCAGTTAAGGAATTTATTAATCACGATAAAGAATCTAAAGATATAATAATGAAGAATGTTTAGTCCTTTTTCCAAAGTAATCTATATTTATTTTAGTTTTAATGTACTATGGACACGGCCAACCGGCTGCCTCCATATGAGCCTAATAAAGAACCAAAATCCATCAATGGCGGCACCTGAGGCAGCATCCTGCTGGCGCCAGTTTACCGAAGGGTAACTGGATGCCTCTTAGTTCTTCCGGTTTCCGCCACGGCGGACAAGTTCCAACCGGAATAAACTGACGAACTTCAATCTTATCCTACACTTTCAATAAATTAGCCAACTCTGCCTCTGTTGGTCTACTCTTCAAATCTAATTCTTTTAAATCCCCGAGAGTGCCGGGGACAGGTCTGTGAACTTCTGATGAATAGAATAAATCCTGTTTCTATTTTATCAAAGAATTATATCCGGAAAATTGGAACCAATGCTACACTGCAACTGTTCTAGGCTGGAAAATAATTTTCCGCACAGATACTCTTCCAAACATTACCATGGCTGCATATCACTAGCGGAGAAGTGGCAGCAAGATATTGCGACGGCTACCAGCAAAGGCATGGTCAATCCCGGCGTCAATATGTTATTCAAATTCAACATAGTAAGCACATCCTTCATTTGGAGTAATTACCTGCACTTGCTTAGTGTAACAGACTGCTATAACCTCATGTAATCTGTTACAATATTGTTTTTTAAAAGTTTTGTCTTCATTAAAGTAAGTAGCCAATATTTCGTCGATAGGCAAAGAAGATAATTTACGATACATTCTCATATTAACTTTGATGCCTTTTATCTGAAACTTATCAGGATATCGTTCATAAATTTTCAGATGCGGTGTTGTAAGATTTATGAATGCATCTAAAAGAAACCTCTGTGCATCATATCTTGTATAACCCTGTTCGTAAGCTTTATAAATTATATCAGGGTGAACCACTTCATAATTATCCTTCAACAAGTACAATGAATCAATTTTTACGAATACCCAAATGCCTTCACTTCTAAACTGCTTCAAAACGTTAGCGACAAATCTTTCTTCTTTCGTACTGTCCCGGTCAATAACCTGTGCCTTAAGAATGATAGTCCAAAAAAATAAGCATAAAGCAAGCAAAAGAAATTTTTTCATAAAAGATTTTTAATAATGAAATCCAGTGTACTTGAAAATACCATATTGGGTAATTGGGATATTGCCAGCGCCTGAAGATGTTAGCTTATTTCCAGACCCATTCAGTAAAGGACTGACATAAAATTCTCTCTCCTTCCACGTTGCCGCACCTCACCCGCTCCCGCACCAAAAAAAAGACCATCACCGACAGCCCTTTCATATACAAAATCCAACCCTATTTTTTATAGTATGGCGTATGATCATCTTTAAATTTGCGCTCTGCTTCATTCCAGCTGTTGATCACTTCTATGCGGGTTTTGTTCAGGTTTTGTACGCTGTAGTTATAATCGTTGCTGGCCTGGTTCACGTCTTTTACAGCAGCATTAAAAGCATCTACATCGGCTTTGGTTCTGTCCTTGGCTGATTTGGCTTCAAAGTTCTTTTTGATCTTTTCAAAATTTTCTTTCTTCAGGAAAAAATCTGTTTGCTTTGGTATGTCTTTTTCTGCAGTGGTCTTGTAAAACTGCATCACTTTTTTACAGGTGTTCGCCAATGATGGATCGTTTTTATAACTCTTTAATGTTTCCAGCGCCACCAGGCCTTCGTTTGCATAGCGCAACAAGGCATTCCTACCCTGCTCGGCTTCAGTCATTTTCCCGGCATTCATCGCCTTGATTATTTCTCCTTCCTGCCAGTTACATTTAAAAAATACGAGGTAGACCTGGTTAGTGTAATGGTTTAATTTTCCACTCTCATTTAGTTTGTCTCCCAGTTCATCGCTGCCCTCTACCAGGGTCACGTTGTATTTAGCAGCAAAGGTTTTATTTGCAGTATTCATT
>JBBQYS010000246.1:0-2188 GCA_038208485.1 Chitinophagales bacterium | reverse complement strand
CATCGGGTATTCCATGCCATTGGCAGCTTCCAGGCTTTGTGCTACCGGGTAAGGATAAGGGATCGTAAATTTTGAATATGTTTTTATAGTGTGAACAACCGCTTTGGTGCTATACTTCCGGTAAAGGTTGTAAGCCTCTTTTCCATATGCACTCATGCACATTACTTTTTTTCCATCTACAAATGCCGGCATAGCATCCCAGATAAATTTGCGGCTGCTTCCCCAGGCAAAATCCCGCACCATGTCTGCTTTAAAAAACCATGACTTCTTTGCAGTCGATTTTGTTTTCTCTTTTGTCTTTGCTTCATCCAGCGTCACTATTTCTATTATGTCTTTTGCAGACTGTGCCTGCTGCCAGCGGCTCATCTCCTTTGCTGATAATACTGCAGCATAGTTCTGGCATTCTCCTGTCGACATAATGATGTGATCAGCAGGAACCGTCATAGCCACTTTGAAGTTTCCGAAAGTAAGTGCAAACTCACCGCTGCCGGCAAACTGGTGGTTCTGCCATCCCTGGTAATCACTGTACACACAAAGACGAGGATACCATTGCGTCATGGTAAATAAGTCATTGCCATCTTCAGGAAAATTCTCATATCCACCACGTCCGCCATACACCAATCTCGGAACAATGAAATAATTCCATTCTACTTTAAAAATAAATTGTTGACCAGGTTTCAATGGAGTTGGCAGTTCTACACGCATCATCGTTTTATTGATCGTGTATTTAAGGTTTGCACCCGCTGCTGTGGTTACTTTTGTAATGTTGGTGCCATAAGCTTTATCATATCGATCCTGCTGCAGCTGACTTTCTGTTACAGCCAGGTCCATCACATTTGAGCTTTGATAGTTGGCATTGTTCTCTTTGCTGTGTTGGTTTTCATCCAGCTGCAACCAAAGAAAAGTAAGTTCGTCAGGGGAATTATTGTAGTAAGTGATGGTTTCTTTTCCGGTCAGTTTTCTTTGCGTTTCATCCAGGTCGGCAGTGATGTCATAATCACAACGCTGCTGCCAGTATTGTGGTCCGGGTGCACCACTTGCAGAACGGTATTGGTTTGGGGTAGGAAGCATTGTTCCCAATTGCTCAAACCTGTTGCCATGATTACTCCCGGGATTGTTCTTCACATCCTGTGCTGTAGCCAATTGCAGGATAGCAAAAGAGAAAAAGATCGTCATCAAAAACTTCATCTGATTTATTTTAGAAAGTGAGGAGCTAAGTTATTACATAAAACAGTTAGAGCCATAAAAAATGGATGAATGGTTTTAGAAGAGTAGGATTATTTGGAGGGTAGGAGAATTAAAAATTAAAAATTAAAAATTAAAAAATATTGAAGCTGCAAGACAGGAGTAAAAGAATATTCTTCGGAATGAAGTGAAAATAAAAGTCTTGTATTAGGTTTGAATCAGGTAGGCAGTCAGAAATTTACAATACGACCGAAATGCAAAAATCTCACAGCTCAATTGCCAATTTATTGAGCTGCCAGGTTGAGCCTGTCGAAGCCGGTGAATATGGATGAGGATTTCTACATTGTGAATTTTATTTTTATACCTAAGGATCCTATGTATATTTGTTTTATGGATGAATCTACACAACTTTTCAAAGGATCATTAACCACCATCATTTTACAATTACTTTCTGAAAAGAAAAAAATGTATGGGTACGAAATCAGCAAAAAGGTTCAGGAACTTACGGCCGGGAAAATGAAACTTACAGAAGGTGCACTTTATCCGGCATTGCATAAACTGGAAGCAGAGGGTCTTGTTACCGCAACTGTTGAAAATATCGGTAACCGGCCAAGAAAATATTATGCATTAACTACAAAAGGTAAATCAGGATTTAAAACAAAGCTTTCCGCTTTCAATGAGTTTTTAGAACAGATGCAGCAAATTTTACAAGTAAAACCTACAGTTTAAACATGGAACTAACAGCAAATCAAATAGACTATCTTTTTGCCTTTACCCGGAAGAAAATGGTGCATTTCTATGACCTTCAAATAGAAATTGTAGATCACCTGGCAGAAAGAATAAAAGAAGAAATGGCAGGGAATGCAGACCTTACATTTAATCAGGCCCTCGATAAAGTCTATGCTGGTTTTGGCATTTTTGGATTTGCGCATGTGGTAAAAGAAAAACAGGAGGCCATACACAAACTGGGTAAGAAAAGATTTTACCGGGCATTTAAAGACCA
>JBBQYS010000245.1:0-2304 GCA_038208485.1 Chitinophagales bacterium | reverse complement strand
TCAGCCCGGTGTTTCGCGGGATGCAGGTATTGAACCGGGATGAAGAAGGAAGAGAAAATTGTACGGCCTGCGGTCTTTGTGCCGTAGCATGTCCTGCTGAAGCAATTACCATGGAAGCTGCTGAAAGACAGGAAGATGAATTGCATCTTTACAGGGAAGAGAAATACGCAGCTAAATATGAGATCAATATGCTCCGCTGCATATTTTGTGGTTTGTGTGAAGAGGCATGTCCGAAAGATGCCATTTACCTGAGTGAAACGTTTACACCGGCTGATTATAAACGCAGCCAGTTTATTTACGATAAACAGGACCTGCTGATACCAAACCCTGTTACGGAGCCTGAAGCTTATCAAAAAGCACTGGGGAATAAAGCAAATAAAGCAATTACAAACCAAGACCCTGCATGAACACGTTGATCGTTTTTATTATTTTATCCCTCATGGCCATTGGGTCTGCTATTATGATGTTGGTGAGCAGTAACCCGGTGAAAAGTATTCTGTGGCTTATCGTAGTTTTCTTTGCTATCAGTGGTCATTACATATTAATGAATGCTCAGTTCCTGGCTGTCGTAAACATTATCGTTTATGCCGGGGCTATTATGGTGCTCTTCCTTTTTGTCGTGATGCTCATGAACCTGAACGTAGATTCAGAACCTAAAAAAAATTACCGGTTACATTTTATAGGAATTATATCTGGTGGATGCCTGTTGCTTATTGTGCTCAGCGCATTGATCACGCATATGGATCCTCATCCTTTATTAATGAAAACAGGAGATAGTGGCCTGATAAAAAAATTGGGAAGTACTTTGTTTTCCACTTATGTATTGCCTTTTGAATTAAGTAGCGTTTTATTTTTAAGTGCCATGATTGGCGCTGTCATCATTGGTAAAAAAAATTAAAACATGAAACACTCTAAAAAGATCATTTTTTGCCTGGTTTTCATGTGTGTAAGTACTGCTTCTATTCAAGTACAGGCGCAAATAAAACTTGAAGACCTGAAAAATCTTAAGTTAGAAGATATCTTAGGGAAAACAAAATTATTGAGTGTGGAAAAGGGTTTTAGCCCGGTCTTCAAACTTGGGAATTATCAGGTCAACACCGTTGGGTTATTAGGAGAAAAATTAAAAGGAGTAAATATTCTCGGAGAGATCTTCGATAAAAAAGGGGTAGGCCAGATCATGGGTATGTATAAGACATACAAAACGGGTTTAGTAGTTTTTAAAATTCTTGGTGCAGCCGGAACTGTAGTCACTGTTATAGGTGCTGTCAAAGGATTTACAGCTACCGAAAATTTTAATGATCCTTCAGTAAAAGGTTTATTGTATCCTGCTGTTGGTTCAATAGCTACCGGTGTTATTACAAAACTTCTGACAAAAGCAGCATCTTACAAAGCCGTGGATATTTTTAATGGAATAGCGAGGAAAACGATCAAAGACATATTATCTGTACGGCCGGCAAGTGAAACGCTTGGTGTTGGTTTATATGTACAATTATAAAAAATGGATATAAAATTATACATAGCATTTTCATTAACCCTGTTTACCATTGGTATCATTGGGGTATTGGTGCGTAGGAATGCCATCATTATTTTCATGTGTGTGGAGCTAATGCTGAATGCAGTGAATGTTTTAATGGTTGCCTTTAGCAAAATGCATAGCGCAAGCCCTGCAGCTAAAATGTCATTAACCTATGCGAGTGATGCGCAAATTTTTGTATTCTTTATAATGATAGTGGCAGCCGCCGAAGTAAGTGTTGGGTTGGCTATTATAGTAATGATGTTCAGGAACATCCACAATATAGATGTGACTTTCCTCAACAGATTGAAACACTAGAATTTTTTTGAGAAAAAAAATCGGGTAATGATTGAGGTAAAAAATGAAGACAATTCTTACCAATAAAGAATAGTTTTTTAAGTGAATAAAAAGGCTCGTCTCGCATTAGCGGCACACAGCAACAAATTGATAAGAAACATACATGACTAATATTGCTTCTTTACTCTGGCTTATACCCATCCTTCCACTGGTTGGCTTCCTTATTAATGGGATATTCAGAAATTCTTTGTCCAAAACCCTCAGTGGCACAATCGGTAGCCTGGTGATTTTGGCATCTTTTATTCTCAGCCTTTTAAGTTTCCTTCAGATAAGAGCCGGTAAAACTTTTTTAGTAGAATATTTTAATATTATCCAGGTAGAAGGTTTTACGCTTCCGCTAAATTTCCAGGTAGATCAACTGAGTAGTATTTTTCTACTCATCATCACAGGTGTTGGCTTTTTGATTCATGTATATTCTGCTTCGTACATGAAGG
>JBBQYS010000244.1:0-2446 GCA_038208485.1 Chitinophagales bacterium | reverse complement strand
TTGAAATGAGTATGGCATTAGCGCTGCTGCGAAAATCGGTTTGCGTAATTCCCTTTTTAGCCGCTGTGTTTTGTGTGGTTAATGTTTGTTCCCTGCGCCCGGTGGCCACCTGCATAAAGCTGCCTGCACCGGTCTTGCGTGAATAAATTTTATACTTTTTATCAAAAGAAGTAAACAACCCTGCTGCTGCACTTGCAGTTTCTGATTTACCGAGCAACAGGATTGCGTTTTCTTTTAGCGCATAATGAAAAGTGGTCAATGCTTTTTTCTGCAAAAAAGAATCCATGTAAATAAGCACATTACGGCAACTGATCAGGTCCATTTTTGCAAAAGGCGGGTCGTTTAAAAAATTGTGATTGGCAAACACACAAAAGTCTCGTATATTTTTATTTACCTGGTAGCTTACACCTGTTTTTGTAAAATATTTGCTGAGCCGCTCGGGTGAAATGGATTGTACTTCCTCTTTACTGTAAATACCTGCCCGGGCTTTATTAATGGCAGTTTCAGAAAGATCTGATGGAAATATCTGAATAGGCCTCACCCCCAATCTCTCTGCAGTGGAGAGGAGAGCCGGTCCCTTTTTTTTGATTTTGCTGATGTATTCGTGGAGGCATATAGCAATTGAATACACTTCCTCACCTGAGGCGCATCCTGCAATCCAAAAGCGGATGGCCTCTTCTGCCGGTTTGCTTTTTAGCAAGGCAGGCAATACCTTTTCAGATAAAGTTTCAAAGGTTTTAGGATCCCGGAAGAAAGATGTAACAGAAATAAGCATATCCTGGTACAGTTGTTCCTGTTCGGCTTTGTCGCTGCGCAAAAATTTTAAATAATCTGCCAGGTCTCCTCTTTTGTGCAGTGCCATTCTGCGCCCAATGCGCCTGTGTATGGTGCTTTGCTTGTAATGAATAAAATCAACTCCGCTGAACTGGTACAAAACCTGGAGCATTTGGTTAAATAAAATTTCATCATTTTGGGGGAGTGGTTCTTCTTCTCCTATTGCATGTGCAGCAGTGTAAGTATGGTTTATCTTCAACAGTTGATCAGCAATTTTTTCGGGAGACAAAACAAAATCCACCACATGAGCATTTACTGCACTTTGCGGCATATCCCCATAAGCCGCCGTTTCGTCCTGAACGATAGTAATGCCCCCATGTTCTTTAATCATTTTTAATCCTATTGTGCCGTCTGCGCCCGTGCCGGAGAGCACCACACCCACTGCCATACTCTCCCAAACCACCGCAATGGAAGTAAAGAAAATATCAATAACTAAATTGGTTTTTACACTATCCCTGGGCGTGAGTTTAAGCACCCCGTCAACCGAAGTGAGAATTTTACCTTCAGGCATTACATAAATATGGTTGGGCAAAATCTTTACCTCATCAGTAATTTCCTCAATAGGAATATTAGTAACCCTGGAAAGAATTTCGGTAAGCTTACTATCGTGTGCCGGGTTTAAATGCTGCACTACTACATAAGCCATGTCTGAATCTACAGGAATTGCCCCGAGCATTTGCTTAAATGCATCGAGCCCACCGGCAGAGGCGCCGATACCCACAATCGGAAAATTATGGGCATGAGAGGAAAGTTTGGTTTTCTCGGGGATTTGTTCAGTTTCTTTTGCCATGAATAAATATTTACTGTATTAATGCGCAAACTTAAAATAAGCTATTTTCCGTTTATCCCTGTTTAAGTCAAATATATTTAAATGTTGGGATTTGTGCAGCTAAATTAAGGTTGCAGTGTATCCAAAACCATGGAAATCAAAGACAAACATGGCTCTGTGGCAGATGAGGAGGTGTTTTTGTAAAGGTCTGCATTGGCAGAAAAAATCAGGACATGAATATTTATTGTTGCTCAAAAAAATCCAGCGAAAATTTCAGAATTGATCCAGGATTTATGCTTTATTAAAAAACAATTTAAAAATTGTACCCTTGGAGATTACTGAATCAACATCTACGGAAACATTGTGCGATTGTAATATATTAAGGGTAGAGGCCAGTCCAAGCCCTACACCGTTTTGCTTTGTGGTAAAGTAAGGCTCAAACAGTTTTATTAAATTATCAGTACTAATTCCGCATCCATTGTCCTGTATGAAAACGGCATATTGTGAATCGTCTTTTTTTATTAAAGAAACCTTTAATTCTCCCTGCTCTTTTTGCATGGACTCAACGGCATTAATAATAATATTCAGGAAGGCAATTTTTAATTTTTCGGTATCAGCCATCACCCAGGCATGGTCCAGAAGATAATCTTTGTGAATCTTTATTTTTTGCAGTTTTAAGCGGTCATTGGCGGCCTCCAGGCTTTCATCTAAAATTGTCTGTAGTGGCTTTTTTTGAACCAGTAATTCACCCGGAGTGGATGTGTTGAGCAAGTCACGAACCAGTTCATTAATACGATTGCCGTTGCGGGAAATAATATCCATATAGATTGTCCTTTTTTCATC
>JBBQYS010000243.1:0-2468 GCA_038208485.1 Chitinophagales bacterium | reverse complement strand
AGCTTTTCCTGAACGTTCAGCACCATGCCTTTTGAACACAGCACCTTCAGGTGGTTTACATACTCCGTCTGTACAGAGTATGTGGTAGACCTACTACCATCTTTTATACAACATTGAAAAGAACTATCCATCCTTTTCATTCGTGACACACCTAACCAAGGCGGGGGATGTCGGTCAATGAATCGTATTAATTAAATGCCTAACAACACATTCTTTTTATAAATGAAAACAATCTGGTTTGTTATGAATCAGATTGTTTTATTTTAGATTATTCTATTCATTTACACAACACTTACCAATGCCAAAATATACGCAAACATTTTCTACCGATGTAGAGACAGAAAAAGCCATGGCCATTGCTTATGAAGTATTCAGGTCTCCGGGCTTTCGTGTGCAGTTTGCCGGGGAAAATAAAATGATAGGCCACAGCTCGAGCCGCTTCAATAAACAGGGTGAACAAATCGATTTTACAATAGAAGGAAACCTCTGTGAAGTAAAAAGTGAGATGATTCACAACGAAAGTTTTGACATCCTAAAAAAGAATAAAAAAAATGCAGAGCAGTTCATTGCTGAGTTTCAGCAAATAGAGAATACAATAAACCCGGAGCAGATAGCCAACAATGAAATAGCGCTGCAATCGCTGCGGCAAGACACTATAACACAGGCAGAAAAAGATGAGGCAGTAGCCAGGGAAATAAATGAAGCCATGAACCTGGAAGGAAGCAACATTTATGTGACTTATGCCATCATAGCCATCAATATTATTGTTTTTATTTTGATGGCAATTGCAGGAGCCGGAATTGTGACACCAAATCCGCTGGTGCACATACAATGGGGAAGTAATGTGGCGCCACTTACGCTGAGCGGAGATTACTGGCGGTTGTTCACTAACATGTTTATTCATTTTGGCATCATTCATTTACTTTTTAATATGTATTGCCTGTATTATATTGGCGTGTACCTGGAACCCTTACTGGGTAAGGCACGGTACATAACAGCGTATATCTGCACGGGTATTCTCGCAAGCATTACAAGCCTTTGGTGGCACACAGAATTTGCAAATTCGGCCGGTGCTTCCGGTGCCATCTTCGGTTTGTATGGTGTCTTCTTTGCTTTCCTCACTACCAAACTTATACCAGCAGTTGTCAGAAATAGTTTATTAAAAAGCATTGGCATCTTCATCGTTTTTAACCTCGTGTACGGGTTAAAATCCGGCGTGGATAATTCAGCACATATTGGTGGTTTGGTTAGCGGACTGGTCATTGGCTACCTGTATACCATTGCCATACAAAAAGAAAAAATGGGTGTAAAACTTTCTTTCATTCTGCCGGTAGTGATCGTTGTATCGCTGTTGATTACCTATGGTTATACATCAACACATACCATCTCCAGCACTGAAAGAAATGAAACACTTCGCTATATGGATTTTGCAAAATACAAAGACGATGATAAATTCACAGAATACTACAATGCATTCATAGATATGCAACAGCCGGCCCTGGATATTGAAAATGATAAAACGCTGGAGACACAAACGCTGATAAAAAAAATTGAGCAAGAAGCTATTCCTTCCTGGGATAAAGCTGCAGAAGTTTTAGGCAGGGTAGATCAACTGGACGTAAATGAGGAAAGAAAAAAAATGGCAAACGCAGCCCTGAAATATGTTTCTCTCAGAAAACAGGAAGCAGAAGCAATGGTAGAAGTTTTAAAAGAAACACCGGGTGCAGAAGCAAAGCTGGAAGCGGTAAGAAGCTCTGTGAACAATGCCCTGAATGAGATGCGGGAGAAAAATAAAAACTAAATACAGGTTTTCAGATTTTGATTTTTTTTAGACAAAAAGTATTTCTGGTTAACTTTATCGGACATTTATTCGTTAGAATGAGAGCAAAAAGAGTACTTCAGTATTTAAACCCCTTAGATCTTATACGCACCAAAGAAGTGCTAAAGGTAAATCCTACGCTGCCACCGGTAAGAGAGGAAGCAACCATCAGTACGATAAAGATTTATGAGTACAATAATACTTCCTGCGAAAATGTAACAGTGCAGCTGGTTGAAGAAAGTTTTCCCTTCCTGGAATCTGCCTCCAATACCTGGATTAATGTAGATGGCCTGAAGGCAGACGAAGTAGAAAAACTTTGCGCACATTTTAATATTCACCCACTCATTGTAGAAGATATCCTCAGCTATGGCCAAAGGCCAAAAATGGATGAAATAAACGGACTGGTGTTTTGCGTTATGAACATGCTTTACTACAATCCAAAAGATCATTTGGTAGAAGCAGAGCAGGTGAGTATTGTGCTGGGTAATAATTTCATTATGAGTTTCCAGGAAGATCCGCACCGGGATGTATTTAAACCTTTGAGGGATAAACTTCAGTTTCCCGGTAGTAAAGTAAGGCAGAATGGGGCTGATTTTCTTTTCTACATTTTGATAGATCTTATTGTAGATAACTACTACCTGGTGATGGA
>JBBQYS010000242.1:0-2472 GCA_038208485.1 Chitinophagales bacterium | reverse complement strand
GTGCCTATTGTTGTAAAATTTTGCAGGCTATCGTAGGACCGCTGTATGTTCAGGTTGGCAATTGGTTTTGTATAGGCGTTCTTCCAACTCACGATGATTTTGCCACCGAGGTTATTTACCGAAAAGTCAGGTAAGGTATTTTGGGCCGAGGCGCCAAAAGAGCAACAAAAAATAATAAGGACAGTAGCAGTTAGAAACTTCATAAATGGATTGTAGCAAATATAAAGTTCTGTGTTATAAAAAAAATACCTTCTCAAATTGATTCTGTTAAAGCAGGATTAAAAAATTAATGTTCCCGGAGCTAGCGAAGCATTTCCCTGCAGGCCACCTGTATGTAATGCAAGGATATTGGAACCGGGAGGAAAATAACCGGCTTCTATTTTTTTAATTACAGCATACATCATCTTGGAAGTGTACACAATGTCCGTAGGTATTTCATGTTCCTTGTATAGTTGATTCATAAAAGCGATCAGTTCATTGGTTTTTTTTGCATATCCTCCAAAATGAAATTCACCAAACACCTCAGGCAGCTTATATTTTTTTCCTTTCAGTAAATGGTCAAGACGCTGCGGAATATCTTCCATCTGCTTTATTACGGGTACAGAAATGATTTGCTGGTCATCTGCAGCCGCTGCTACAAGTCCCGCCAATGTAGTGGCAGTACCGGTTGCAGTAGCAACATGTGTGGCATTTTTACAAGCAGGGTCATTCATGATCAATGCTGCACCTGCTGCACCATCCGGCGCATAACCACCTTCAGGAACAATTAAGTAACGATGAGAATCAGAAAATATTGAGCTGATATCGCCGCTTGTAGAAATCTCCCTGTAATTTTCGCGGGATATAAAATGTAGATTCATTCCCTGGGCAGCACAAAATTGTAAAGTCTCAGAATAGGCTTCCGGTGCTTCACCCCGTACTATTCCATGGCAGGTCATACCCAATTCCCTACAGGCAAAAGCCGTTGCTGCCAGGTGATTACTGTAAGCTCCGCCGAATGTGATTAAGGGAAGATTTTCAGCAATTGCATGTTGTAAAAAATAAAATAGTTTGTATAATTTATTACCCGAAACCTGCGGATGGATGAGGTCTAACCTTAAAACCTGCAGCTGCACGCTTTTTGCTAGAGTAACGTCGCTTACAATTTCTGTAAGTGGCAATCGTTCGGGTATATCCAAATAAAATGGCAGTTTCAAATACTTGTCTATTTTTACAAATAAAGGAACTATTTTTTTACGATTGTTAAAGAGACAATTAAAAACTAAAAATATAAACAAATGCAACCAACATTATTAATCCTGGCCGCCGGTATGGCTACACGATATGGCAGTATGAAACAAACGGAAGGTTTTGGCCCTGCCGGAGAAACAATAATGGATTATTCCATTTACGATGCTATCAAGGCCGGTTTTGGTAAAGTAGTCTTCATTATCAGGAAAGATTTTGAGGACGTTTTTAAAGCCAGTTTCAAAGATAAATTCCAGGGGAAAATAGAAGTAGATTTTGTGTTCCAGGAAATGGATTCTTATGTGCAGAAAGATCACATGCCTGAGGGCCGTACAAAACCCTGGGGAACGGGTCATGCCATGTTGTGTGCTGCAGATGCTATTAACGAACCATTTGCGGTGATCAATGCCGATGATTTTTATGGCTTTGATGCATTTAAAAAAGCGGCAGATTTTTGTAACAATGATTGTGACGAGAAAACCTATGCCATTATTGGTTACGAGTTAAAGAAAACCCTGAGTGACAATGGAAGTGTGAGCCGGGGAGTTTGCGAAGTGGATGAAAAAGGAGAATTGATCAGCATTAATGAGCGGACTAAAATAGAACGCTTAGATGGTAAGATCATGTACGAAGATGGCTCAGGGAAACATGAAGTATCAGAAAATTCTTCTGTGTCAATGAATTTCTGGTGTTTCCATCCTTCGGTATTTGATATCATCAAAAAGTTATTTGCTGAGTTTCCAAAAAACAATATGGATAACCCAAAAGCAGAATTTTTTATTCCTATCATTGGAGATCATTTCATCAACAATGAGGACGGTGTAATTAAAGTAATTCCTACAGATGCACAATGGTTTGGCGTGACTTACAAAGAAGATGCACCGGACGTACAAAAAAGCCTGAATGATCTGATAGAGTCAGGTGCTTACACAAATAATTTGTGGGAAGTTTAGTAACGTTGAATTTTATTATTTATTATTTTTTCCTGATGAGATATTTAATCGTGCCCTTACTGCTTGTCCTTTTTAGCTCTTGCAAAGCACAGAATGAGCCTGAGCTAAAAACGACAACTGATAAGAATAGTTTGTTGTGGAAGATCAGCGGTAATGGTCTGAACAAACCGAGCTATCTCTATGGAACCTTCCACATGCTTTGCAAAGAAGATATAGTTTTTACTGACAACCTTAAAGCTGCTTTAAACACTTCCGACGAAGTTTATTTTGAAATGGATCTTGATGATCCTGC
>JBBQYS010000241.1:0-2503 GCA_038208485.1 Chitinophagales bacterium | reverse complement strand
GTCTTTTTTTCGTTGTTCGGTTTAGTGGCCATACTAAAAATATTAATGCTGTAAAATTTCTTCTAGATTTTTAATTTGCCAAATATTTGGCCACATTTTTAAATTATTTTTTTACACCGCTACAATCTGCTCTCTGCCAGGCCCATTGCTGATATACTTAACCGGTATCTTGATAAAATTATCGAGGTAGTCGATATAAGTTTTCATTTGTGCAGGCATATCATCATAGCTCTTTACTTCTGATATATCTTTTTTCCAACCTTCAAAGCTTTTAAAAGCAGGGTCAATTTTCACCCTGTTCATCTGGAAAGGTATATAATTCTTTTCTTCTCCGTTAATCATATAGCTGTTGCACACTTTGAGTTCATCTAATCCGTCTAATATATCAGCTTTGGTCATTACCATTTGTGTAACGCCATTTATCATACAAGCAAACTGAAGTGCCACCAGGTCAATCCAGCCGCAACGGCGTGGCCTGCCTGTAGTGCTGCCAAACTCATTACCTGCATTGCGTAAAAAATCGCCGGTCTCATCAAATAGTTCTGTAGGAAAAGGACCACTGCCCACTCTGGTACAATAAGCCTTTGTAATGCCAATTACTTCTTTAATTTTTTGTGGGGCAATTCCTAAACCAGAACATACACCGGCAGTAATGGTGCTGCTACTGGTAACGTAGGGAAAAGTGCCAAAATCTACGTCGAGCATGCTGCCTTGTGCACCTTCGGCCAACACTTTTTTTCCGCTGGTTATTTTATCATTGATAAAGTATTCTCCGTTCACAATTTTGAGCTGGCGTAAGAAATCCAGTGATTCGAAAAACTCTTCTTCCCAGGCTGAAATGTCTTCCTGAAAATTAAATGAATCCAACAGGCGCTGGTGTTTCATTCGCAATTTAATGTATTGGGTGGTAAAGCTTTTGTCGAGCAAATCTCCCACCCGCAGGCCATTGCGGCCGGTTTTATCCATATAGGTAGGACCGATACCCTTCAAAGTACTTCCAATTTTTTCTACCCCTTTAGATAATTCGCTTGCTTTATCTAAAGCCCGGTGCGTAGGCAAAATGAGATGTGTACGTTCGCTAATAAAAAGATTCTTTTTAAAATCAACACCAAACGCAGCTACCGATTCGCACTCTCTTTGCAGCGTTACGGCATCTAACACTACGCCACTTCCTATAAGGTTGGTTTTATCTTCGTGAAATATTCCACTTGGTATTTGGTGCAGCACAATTTTCTTATCCTGTACATACAGGGTGTGCCCTGCATTGGGTCCTCCCTGGAATCGGGCAATCACATCATAATTTTTAGCAAAAAAGTCTACAATTTTTCCTTTTCCCTCGTCGCCCCATTGCAAACCCAGTATTACGTCAACCATTACTTACTTTTTAGATGTTGAAATTTTAAACGAGCAACGAAATTATACTGAAATAAGTCAACCACCTAAAATGAAACGCCATAAAAAAATAAATTTATCCATGGTTTTTGCCTATACTTTCCCTTTTTTCAAGAGGACTATTTTCCCTCTGCAACAGATCTGTTACGAAAAGTTTTGAGTTGCTGTTTGGATGTTTCGAAATATGTTGGTTTTAGATTTTGCACTGGACACACTCGCCTCTTTCCATTGGACAATGGAGCAAAAAAGCCATCACCAGGGTAATTAAAATGTAAAGAAAGCTACTCTATGATGCACTATTCTCTAACACCGGAAGAAAGATATCGAACCTTGCCCCTTCACCGGGTACACCCTTAGCAGTAATAACACCATAATGATTCTCCACAATCTTCTTTACAATGGCAAGACCAATTCCGGTTCCATCGTATTCGTTGCGGCCATGCAACCTTTGAAATACTTCAAATATTTTTTCATTGTATTCCTGTTCAAACCCAATTCCATTATCGGTTACAATTATATGGCAGTATTGCTGCTGGAACCGGGAGTTTTCGAACGGCAGGTTTTGAACATCTTGTATCTTACTTTCTATGTGAATAATGAGCTTTCGCTCAGGAACGGAAAATTTTAAAGAATTACCTATAAGGTTGTACAACAACTGGCGGAACTGAAAGGCAATAATTTTTGTTGTACAAAAACCACCGGATTGTATTACCGCATTTTTTTGCTCTAAATCGTCTTTCAGATCTTCTTTTACTCCTGCTAACATTACGCCGAGGTCATAAGGCTCGAATATTCTTTTTGCATTGCTTGTTCTTGAATAACTCAAAAGATCGTCGATAAGAATTTGCATCCTTTTGGCTGCCCCCTGCATGCGCTGAAATTTATCCTTGCCCAGCTCTGTCAAATGTTGGGCTTCTTTCTCCAGTATCTGGTTGGCAAATGTTTGAATTTTTCGGAGCGGTTCCTGCAGGTCATGGCTGGATATATACGCAAACGATTCGAGCTCCTTATTCATCTTTGCCAACTCAATATTGTTGTCGGCAAGTTCTTTGGTTCGGGACTCCACCTTGCGCTCCAATTCTGTAGCAAATGTTTTTTGATCTTCAATATC
>JBBQYS010000240.1:0-2515 GCA_038208485.1 Chitinophagales bacterium | reverse complement strand
TGAAGGTGTATTGGAAATGATGGCCGATGGCTATGGTTTCCTGCGCAGCAGCGATTACAACTATTTGTCATCTCCGGATGATGTATATGTATCTCCATCACAAATAAAATTGTTTGGCCTGAAGACTGGCGATACAGTTTTCGGAAGTGTAAGGCCTCCAAAAGAAGGCGAGAAATATTTTGCTTTACTGAAGGTAGAAACCATTAATGGAAAAAGCCCGGAAGAAGTAAGGGATCGTGTTCCTTTTGACTACCTGACTCCGTTATTCCCTTTTGAAAAACTGAACCTGCATACCCGTGCTGATAATTATAGCACCCGTATCATGGATTTGTTTACACCAATTGGTAAAGGACAGCGTGGACTGATAGTAGCGCAACCAAAGACGGGTAAAACCATGTTGCTGAAAGAACTCGCTAATGCAATTGCGGAAAATCATCCTGAGTGCTACCTGATGATAGTACTTGTAGATGAAAGGCCGGAAGAGGTGACAGATATGGAAAGAAGTGTACGGGCAGAAGTAATAGCCAGCACTTTTGATGAGCCGGCAGACAAGCATGTAAAAGTGAGTACAATCGCTTTACAAAAAGCAAAAAGACTGGTAGAGTGCGGGCATGACGTAGTTATACTTTTAGATAGCATTACCCGCCTGGCACGTGCACACAATACAGTAGCTCCATCTTCTGGTAAAGTATTATCCGGTGGTGTGGAAGCTAATGCAATGCAAAAACCAAAGCAGTTTTTTGGTGCGGCAAGAAAAATTGAACATGGCGGATCTCTTACTATCATTGCTACTGCACTGGTAGATACAGGAAGTAAAATGGATGAAGTAATCTTTGAAGAATTTAAAGGAACAGGTAATATGGAGCTTCAGCTTGACCGTAAGCTGAGCAACCGTCGTATTTATCCTGCCATTGATATTGTGGGCAGCAGCACTCGTCGTGATGACCTGTTGTTAGACAAAGATACTTTCCAGCGTATGTGGGTATTGCGCAAGCATATGGCCGATATGAACCCGGAAGAAGCTTTAAATACTTTACTGAAGAATATGAAAGGAACAAAAGACAATGCAGAGTTTTTAACCAGTATGAACGGATAAGAATTTTGCTCACTAATATTTGAAAAGCTGTCACCAAAATGACAGCTTTTTTTATTGCATAAAAACTTCAGGTCCTGAGAAAAACGCTTTCCCACAAAATGGATATGCGTGGAATATAAATAAACAATAAACTTAAAAGCAGACCTGAATAGCACCAGTCAGTGTAAAGGGCATAATAAGAAATTAATTTTTTTCCGGTTTGCATCCGGCGGGAAAAAGAAATAGTTTTAGAGAAGAAAAATATATTATGAATCTATCAATACCATTTACAACCACCATTACAACCCCACTACATTGGGAAGATATCGTACTGCAGCAGAAGACCCTGGCAGAAGTAGGGGAAATAATTAATTGGCTTAAGCAGAAAGATTCCTTTGAAAAAAAGGAAATAGCTAAGCGGTTAAAACCGGGGTATTCTGTATTGTTCTCTGGTGCATCAGGAACAGGCAAAACACTTACCGTTACTTTGATTGGTAAGACAGCGAATAAACCGGTACTAAAAATAGACCTCAAAAGATTGTTATCAAAATATATTGGAGAAACAGAGAAGAACCTGGATAAAATTTTTGATGAAGCTGTAGCAAGTGATGCAATTCTATTTTTTGATGAAGCAGATGCTTTATTTGGTAAAAGAACTGAAGTAAAAGATGCTCATGACAAGTATGCAAACCAGGAAGTTTCTTATCTGTTGAAGAAGATGGAATCCTTTGCAGGCGTGAGTATTTTTGCTGCTGGTTTGAAATCAAATATTGATGAAGCATTTATAAGAAGGTTCACAACCAGAATTTACTTTCCTGCACCCGATAGCGGAGACAGACTAAAAATCTGGAAAAATCTATTTGTTTCTTTATCCTTAAGCAAGGATATAGACATACAGGATGTTGCAGAAAAATATGAAATTACTCCCGGAGTAATGACCAATGCACTTCGCTTCGCATCTATAAAAATGCAGGAAGAAAAAGAGAAGGAGTTGACAAACTCAATTTTAATTGAAGCCATCAAAAGAGAAATAAAAAATTAGGTTTTTATCCTGCATCTTTCCATGCCCAGATGTACCTGCAGGCGTAGGTTCTGTAAGGGCGCCATTGCTCGGCTATCTTCAGCATATCAGTTTTTAATTTCTTTTTATTTGATGGGTCGAGTCCATATAATTTTATCATGCCCTGCTGAATACCCAGATCATCTGCAGCAAACACATCTTCTCTCCCCAGGCTGAACATCAATATCATTTCTGCCGTCCATCTGCCTATACCTTTTATTTCTGTAAGTAATTCTATTAGTTGCTCATCTTCCATTGCCTGAAGCTTTTTATCAGTCAGTTTTTTTTCTTTAAAAAAATTACAGACATTAAAAACATATTGCGCTTTGCTGTAACTCAGGCCTATACTCCGTAACTCTTCTTTGTCCTTTAGCAGGATA
>JBBQYS010000239.1:0-2574 GCA_038208485.1 Chitinophagales bacterium | reverse complement strand
CAGAAAGTCAGTGTTCAGGTAGGGCTCTCCCTGGAAATAGAAAATCAAATAAAGCAATTCCTTATGTATCTCATCAATTGTTTTGCTGAAAAAATCCTTTTGCAACATTCCTGTAGGTCTTGTAAAAGCCCTGAGACCGCTAGGACATTCAGGGCAGCGCAGGTTGCAACTCGTCGTAGGTTCAAATGAAATGGAAACAGGATATCCCCATTGTATGGGCTTTTTGGTCAATTGTCCGGCATAGAATCCTGCAAACAGTTTAATGCCATTCCACACTCTGCGAAAAGTGAGCTTGCTCATCAGGTTTAAGGTATCGTTGAGGTTGAAATCCGGCATAGGGGCAAAGGTAACAAATACCTGCTAGCACCTGCTAATTGGACCTGAAGTAAAAAGTAAAAAGTAAAAAGTAAAAAAAGAGTGCTTGTAATTATTTGGTGGCTGGTATGAATCCAAGACTTTTGGCGGTTTGTACTTTTTAATTCCCTAACATTCCACCAAATCATTACACAACTAAAAGTAACAATCCCTGCCAGCACTTGCTAATTGGACTTGAAGTAAAAAGTAAAAAAAGAGCGCTCGTAATTATTTGATGGCTGATCTGAATTCAGGACTGTTGGCAGTTTTTAATTTTTACTTTTTACTTTTTAATTCCCTAACATTCCCCCAAATCATTACACAACTGCGTCAAATGCACCTCTTCCAATACTTTTCTTGAAGCAGTTTCTTTCTCCTTATCATAATGCCATTTGATCAGGCGCAGGTGTTCTCCTTCTATTTCCAATCCGGTAATGTCGCCATCAGAAAAACAACAACAGCCGGTATTAAAATAACAAGGCTTTACTGCATCTGTTGTTCCTTCAATCACATTGTTGGGATGGTTAAAATATCTTCCGCTGGCAAATACCGGCTGATGGGTATGCCCGGTAATCAGCACCAGGTTTTCTTTAGAGCTGCTCCACTCGTGCATCATCTGGTTGTGTTTGTTCCGTAGTCTAAAATCCTGGCTGGGCACATTGATATTTATCCGCAGGTATCGCTGCAGTGGCATCCAAAGATGAGCAACCACCCAGGTACTAAAAGCATTGTTATCACTCATAGCATCTCCCTGGTGGCCATGCGTCATGAAAATGTGCATATTGCCTGCACTATGCTTCAGTTGTATCACTACTCCTTCGTATACAGGTAATGGCATCTGGAAATAATCCTTCAGCAATAGATTTACATCAATCTTGTTCTTCCATATGATGTCATGGTTTCCAAATGTTTTGTAATACCTGTTCGGTTGAAAAGCAGATTCTGCCGCAAGTGAGGCCTGGTTGGATGGAAGAATATCAGTCGCCTTAAATTTCCACAATTCTTCACAATCTCCTAAGTTTATAAAACTAAAGCCTTCCCTGTAATAGTGGGTTAGCGCAGCTATATAACTTCCTTCTGAAATGGCAAAATCATCTGCCCATGTCTTGTTTCCTTTATGTTGATCACTGAAAATAATAAATTTATCAGTGTTCGTTGTTGCATCCAGGCTAATGCAGGAGTTGGCACCGGGTTTTGTAGCATTCTCGTATAATGTACTCAAAGAATGGAAGACCTCCTCTCTTTTTGGCGCTGCTGACAAATAATTGCCCATCCAGGTCAGCGGCCTTTTCAGTAAATATTGAAGAATTTTTCGCATTAGTTTATTCTCTTGCGGGAAGAAAAATATTTACCCACTACCGGCAATTTAACCAATTCATTTTTTTCGGAAAATGCAATAAAACGGAGAAAGGCTCCAATGAAGATTGTACCCAGGGCAATGCTAAAAATTTCATTGGCCCAAAATCCGATCAGGCCGTGATGGAGAAAATAAATACCCACCACAATGATGATGTATAATGACAGTTTTTTCCAGGCATAAGGAATGGGATATACCCGCTGGCCGAGGAGATAACTGACCAGCATCATAAGGCCATAGCAAAAGAAAGTAGCCCAGGCGCAGGCCAGGTACCCGTAGGTAGGAATGAAAACAAAATTGATGGCCAGTGTGACCGCAACACCCAGCAAAGTAATATAAGCTCCTATGATAGTTTTTTGTCCGAGTTTGTACCAGATGGAAAGGTTCAGGTAAATGCCAAGGAACATATTAGCCAGCAATAAAATGGGTACCACATTTAGCCCAACCCACATTTTTGGATCTATAAAATGTTTCCAGATATCCAGGTACAATGCAACAACCAGGAACATGGTACAGATCACGATCACAAAAAACTTCAGCACTCTTGCGTAGGTCCTCTGCGGATTTTCCCCCTGGGATTCTTTAAAGAAAAAAGGTTCTGCACCCATACGAAAAGCCTGTATGAACAGGGTGATGAGAATGGCAAGTTTATAACAGGCACTGTAAATACCAACCTGCTCTTTTTTATAAATAGCTGTGCCGGGTTGTAGCCAATTCAACATTTGCCTGTCAAATGTTTCATTGATTACACCACCAAGGCCGGCTATTACCAGTGGCAGAGAATAGACCATGATTTTTTTCCATAGCACCGTGTCTATCCTGAACTGAATCTCTTTTAATTCTTTGTACAACAACAACAGCGT
>JBBQYS010000238.1:0-2623 GCA_038208485.1 Chitinophagales bacterium | reverse complement strand
AAAATCGAAGATCCCGCAAGGCGGAGTAAAAATTAAAAATTAAAAATTAAAAATTAAAAAGTAAAAATCGAAGATCCCGCAAGGCGGGAGTAAAAAGTGTAGACCTGCAGGCGGAATAAAAATCGTAGACCTCCAAAACGGGAGTAAAAATAGTGGACCTGCAAGGCGGAATAAAAAAAGATTTCTCATATCATCTAAACCCTAACCCTAACGATGAGTGTATTATCTGTAGATAAGATCAGCAAAAATTACAGCCGGATAAAGGCTTTGTCAGAAGTAAGTTTTGAAGTGCCGGAACAGACGGTCTTCGGAATTCTTGGCCCTAATGGAAGTGGCAAAACGACTTTGCTTGGTATCATCATGAATGTGTTGAAACCAACTTCAGGTGATTATAAGTTATTCAATGAAGAACCTACCCATCAGCAAAGAAAAAAGATCGGGACCCTGCTGGAAACGCCAAATTTTTATCATTACCTCACGGCGGTAGAAAACCTGCGCATTTCCTGTGCTATAAAAAATGTGAACGAAGATGACATACCACGGGTGTTGGATATTGTAGACCTGACCCAACGGAAAGATTCCCCTTTCAGCACTTACTCATTAGGTATGAAACAAAGGCTGGCTATAGGCGCTGCATTGCTGGGAGATCCGGATGTGCTGGTGTTTGATGAACCAACGAACGGCCTCGATCCCGTGGGAATTGCTGAAATCAGGAACCTGATAAAAAAACTTTCTGCGGAAGGTAAAACAATCATCATGGCCAGTCATTTACTGGATGAAGTAGAAAAAGTTTGTACACATGTGGCGATATTAAAAAAAGGAAAATTACTTGCCTCCGGTAATGTGAATGAAATATTTACCAATGACAATATGGTACAAGTAGGCGCAGAAAATTCAGCAGCTTTTTTGCAGGCTATTAAAGATATGCCCGGCTATTCCAAGCATGAAACGGAAGGCAACCTGGTAAATATTTTTTATGATGCAGCAGCAATTTCCATGGCGGGCATCAATTCCTATTTCTTTGCTCAACAAATTGTACTGACCCATTTGCAGGTGAAAAAGAAAAGCCTGGAAAATAAATTCATCGAACTAACCAACTAATTTTTCCCTTATAAAAATATACTGAAATGAAGTCTTTGTTGAAAATAGAATGGCTAAAATTAAAACACTACGGGGCATTCAAAATCATCCTGTTGTTTTTTGTGATGGGCGTTTTTCTTACAAATTATATTGTGTATAGGGTTACCAGCAATGTGGAGGAGAATGTAAAAGGAGCGATGGTGCTGGGCGACCTCAATGTATATAGTTTTTATAACAGCTGGCAAACCACGAGCTATGTCACAGGCTGGCTGCTGATTATACCGGCCATGCTGTTGATTATTTTAATAACGAATGAGTATTCCTACAAAACATCCAGGCAGAATATTATTGATGGCTGGAGTCGCCTGGAGTTTATACAGGTAAAATTGGTATTGGCCTTAATTTTGTCTTTGATTTGTACCTTATTGGTTATTATTTCTGTCCTCATTTTTGGTTTCAGCCTGGGCTCTGAGTTCAGCCTTAATTCAGTTTCGCATGTCGGTTTTTTCTTCCTGAAATCATTGTCTTATAATTTGGTCGCTGTGTTTATTTCGGTACTGATAAAAAAAACCGGCTTTGCTATAGGGCTGTATTTTATTTACATGGGTGCAGAAAATTTTCTTTCTCAACTGCTGGATTTTGCCAGTATCAAACTAAAAGCTACCGGCAATGGAGATTTTGGCAGCATGGGCGATTATCTCCCCATGAATGCTGCAGATGGGCTACTCACTTTTCCTTCAAATAACCTGAAATCAATGGCTTCGGGCATCATGCCTACAAATTATTTCTGGATCGTGGTGCTATGTACAGGTATCTACATCATTCTTTTTACCTGGCTCAGCATCAGGAAATTTGTAAAAGATGATTTGTAATTCTTTTCTACCTGAGCAGATTATGTAACGCAGCTTCAATAGTTGGATAAATAAATTGAAACCCGGTGTTGCTGATCTTACTGGCACTAACGGTGGTGCTTTTCAGTACTTCGGTACTCCGATCACCCATCATTATTTTTAAAAGAAAAGCAGGCACAGGGATGGTCAGAAAAAAACTTCCCTTCATTGTTTTTGCCGCTGTTGCTACCAGTTCTTTGTTGGTAACAGGATTTGGGGCTACAGAATTATATGCGCCTTTCATATTGGAATGTTCTATAGCCTGCAGTATGATCCTGCAATGATCCTGTATGTGTATCCAGCTCACCACCTGCTTGCCGGTTCCCAGGACTGTAGCAATTCCAAACTTAATAGGTTTTACAAATTCTGCTAATGCACCGCCGTTTTTATCCAGGACAATACCTGTGCGAATTTTACACACCCTGATATTTAATTTTTCTGCGGCTGTGATGCTTTCTTCCCAGAGCACACAGGTTTCTCCCAGGAAACCTTCTGCCGGTGGGTCATCTTCGGTAAATGGGCTACTCTTGCGTTCATCCGATCCATAGTAGCCAATAGCAGAAGCACTAACGATGGCTTTAACTTCATTTTTATATTCTCCCAAAGCTTTTACCAGCAGGGCACTGCTATGTGTACGGCTGTCTATGATGGTT
>JBBQYS010000237.1:0-2629 GCA_038208485.1 Chitinophagales bacterium | reverse complement strand
TTGCGGATCAGGGTTTTAAATACATCTTCCATCACTTTCATAAGCGTGGGCCTGTCGATGTTCTCTGCTTCTTTAAATTCCTGGAATGAATCTATGAGGTTGATACTTGCCATATCATGTTTCCGGGGTTGTGAGCCTATCCCTGCCGGAACCAGGGGTTTTGTTTTTTAAAATTTAATTTGAACTTTCGTCTGTTTTATATCAGTCAATAGTATCTCCTTTTTTACGTCCACTGCTTTTTTTCCTTTTCCTTCGGTAAATGAAATATTGATCGCTTCTTCAGTTACAGCATCCATTTTACCTTCCAGTACAGTATCATCATTCAGCACCACTTCTACGTCTCTGCCTATGTTCTTTACATATTGGCGGTGTAGTTTCAGTGGCTCTCCGAGGCCGGGAGAACTAACCTCAAGGGAAAAATTGCCATCCGGGTAAACCTCCATATCCTCCATCACTTTATACAGCCTTCTGTTTATCTTAATACATTTCTCTATACCCAAACCACTATCTGCATCCAGGAAAATCTTGATATTATTGGTAGGCTTTACTTTCATGTCTACCAAAAAGATATCCCCTGTGAGCATAGGCTCCAGTATCTTCATCACTGTATCCAGGGCGGTTGTATTATCCATATTTTTGTGTAAATAGAAGAAGGGAACATCATCTGTTCCCTTCCTTACGCTTCAATTATCGGATGCAAATATACATTTTTTCAGCTAGAATTCTAAGCATTCTTAATTATTATAATAAAAAATTTAACAATCAAATCTTTCCCAGCCATTTACCTTTGCACACATGGGCGGATTACTCAGATTAGCGTTAGAACTTTTTGTCATCTATATTGTCTACAAACTAATTGTCGACTTTATTATTCCTATATACAAGTCTACCAAAAACATGAAGGGGAAGATGAATGAAATGAGCGAAAAGATGCGGGAACAGCAAAGCAAACAGGATTTTACTGCCAGGGAACCTGAAGCCCCAAAACCAGCAAAGGAAGATTATATCGATTACGAAGAGGTGAAGTAATTTACCTCAATCATACACCAGGTCTTCTATCCTTTGACCTGACTGAAGCAAATGGGTTTTGAAACCCATGCCTACTGCCGTTTCAATGTTATTATAAGAATCATCTATAAATAAAGTTTCTTCAGGTACCAGGTTGGAATCTGCCAGCACATACTCAAAACATTCCCGGGTGGGTTTGCGGTACCCTATCTCATTGCTGTACCAGGATTTTATAAAAAGATCATCCATCGGCTGATTACTTATGTTGGCAGCATATATTTTTCGCACATCCACCAGGTGAATGGCATTGGTATTGCTGAGCAGGTAAATATTTTTTTTTGTTTTGAGGTAATGCAAAAACTCCATAGAACTCACCCGGAAATCCAGCAACATTGCATTCCAGGCAGTTTTAATTTTTTCCTGCCTTACACCCTCAGGACCTTTCTCTATCATTTTTTTGTAAAAGGCTTCTTCAGATATCTTTCCGGTCTCCAGTTTAGAGAAGGTTTCGTCAGCTGTATATTGGTCATACATATCTGAGAAATGATCGTATCCCAACAACTTAAAAGCGTCTATTGTGAGTTCGTAATCAATATTTATGAGCACCCCGCCCATGTCGAAGATTACGTTTTTAGTTACAGCCATACTTCAATGTAAGAACTTAAAAATGAAAAATGAAAAGAATTCTTATGACATTTTCTTTCTTAGTTTAAGGATGGGATAATGCAAGAACTGTTCAGGAACTAATTATTTTAATTACTCTAATTTTATCTAATGTTGAAACTAAAGAAGTCACTTGGTCAGCACTTTCTAAAAGATGGTGTCATCATTGAAAAGATTGTATCCGCTCTTAGAGAAGAAACATTTTCACGTTTACTGGAAGTAGGCCCTGGTGGAGGGGCGCTTACTACACACCTGTTACAATTGCCTGATATTGAATTTAAGGCTGTAGAACTGGATGAAGAAAAAATTGATTACCTAACCCATAAACACCCTAAACTCAGCGGAAATCTTTTACATAAGAGTTTTTTAGATATTGAGCAGCCTTTTACAGACTCCTTTATAGTGATTGGTAATTTCCCTTATAATATTTCTACACAAATCTTATTTAAAATATTGGATTGGAAGGATGACGTGCCAGTCGTTATTGGAATGTTTCAAAAAGAAGTAGCGCTCAGAGCAGCTGCAGATCCCGGAAGTAAAGCCTTCGGAGTGCTTAGCGCTTTAATTCAACCATTTTACGAAATAGATTATTTATTTGATGTGCCGCCTGAGAGTTTCACTCCTCCACCAAAAGTAAATAGTGGTGTGATTCGTCTCCGAAGAAAAAATCAAAAATTGGGTTACAAAAATGAAAAGGCTTATAGGGCTTTGGTTAAAACTGCATTTAACCAGAGGAGAAAAACATTAAGAAACGCTACCAGGAGCCTTTTTTCTCCTGAAATATTAAAGGATCCAATCTTTGACAAAAGAGCGGAAATGCTTTCCATTCAGGATTTTGCAGAACTTACTTTTAAAATGACTGGCTTTATGGATGATATAAATTGACTATAAAAAGCTATTTATTTTTTTTAAATACAGGTTATTATATCAAATTCCTTAATTTCGCAGCCTGAAAAAA
>JBBQYS010000236.1:0-2692 GCA_038208485.1 Chitinophagales bacterium | reverse complement strand
TGATTGGGAGATTATTTAGTCAGATATGCAGATGCTTACGACGTCTGGTAGGTGTTTCATGTTTACTGTAATCACGGCAGAGGAAAAGTTTCAGCACTCACTTATTTTTTTAAAGAATTTATAAATATGAAAATCAATGCCTGAAGAAATCTACAGTCCTGAAGTAAAGGATATTATTTCTTATAAGCCGGTTTGGATAGTAAGAAATGGCAACATGCTGTTCCTTGGTATTATGCTACTCATGTTGTCAGTGAGTTTCATCGTGCGCTACCCTGATATTGTGCAGGCTAAAGCGGTGCTCACATCTATTAATGCACCCAAGGAAGTAAAAGTGAAAACGGGGGGCTTGCTGGTGAGTTTAAAAGTGCAAGAAGGCGATAAGGTACATTCAAATGAAATACTTGGATTCCTTGAGAGCACGGCATCACACCAAAAACTGATCAGCCTGGATAGCATCTTGCAAAAAATGAATAGCTCTGTGCTCTCAGGAGACATTAGCAGTGCAGTAAATATATTTGAGGGCTTTCCAAAATCTACCAGCGATTTGGGTGAGGTATCTGCTGATATGGTCAGTTTCTCTACTGCCTACCGTCAGTTTTCGCAATATCTGAATGCGGGTTATTTCTTACGTCGGAGAAATATGTTAGCCTCGGACCTAACCTATCTCAACAAGCTTCACAGCTTTTTAATGCAACAGAAACAAATGCAGGAGCAGGATTTAGGATTAGCTGAAACTACATTAAATGCCAACCGGTTCCTGGATTCAAATAAAATTATTTCTGCAAAGGAATACAGGGATGAACAAAGTTAATTTATTGCCAAGTCAATGACTATACCTCAGGTAAATGCTGCAATAGTGAGCAATGAAAGTTCCCAACATGAAAAGGATAAGGAGATAGATCAGTTAGACAATGAAATAGCTCAGCAGAAAGAAATTTTTCGTTAGGCAATTCAATCACTGCAGTCTGCAGTCTCCGAGTGGAAAAGTAAATATCTTCTTGTTTCTCCTGTAGCAGGTAAGGTGAGGTTTACAGGATTCATAGAAGAAAACCAGCAGGTAACGACAGGTCAAACGCTATGCTTTATCGCTCCCGCAAATTCTACATTTTATGCACAATTGACCATTCCTCAAAGCAATTTTGGTAAAATAGAAAAAGGCCAAAACGTGAAATAGAAATTTCCCTCTTACCCATATCACGAATTCGGAGCTATTGAAGGAAAGCTGGCTCTAGTAAATCAAATTCCAACTGACAGTGGTTTCGTGACTAAAGTAAACCTTCCGAATGGCTTGATGACGAATTACAAAAAAGAAATTGTATACAGGGAGGGTCTTACTGCAAGTGCAGAAATAATTACTGCAAATACCAGTCTTGCTGAGCGGATATTCAATCAGCTAATTTCACTGGTGAGAAATTAATTAAAATCATATTATCCAGGATTTAAATTCTTCCTGAATCCCTTACAAATACTTATTCTCCACCATCCATAAAATCATTCTTTTCAATGCTATCTGGTTCTTATCTGCTTCAGTAGTAGCTGCCAGAACCTTATCCCTGGTTGGAATTGGTATTACTCTTTTCAGGTTGTCTTTGGCAGTAAACAATTCAAAATTCTGGGCATTGTTTCCCCCGGTGAAAGAAAATTTTGCTATGACTACACCTGATGGTAACAGAACTTCATAAATGTCCTGCTCGTTTAGCGTTCCTAAGTTTTTAAAACTCCCTATGGTCTTTCCATCCTGCTCAATTGTTTTATCAGTTTGTAATCTAAGTGGCCAAATGGTATTCCTGTTTACAAGGGTATAATCCACAGCGATCCTGGGACTGGCACTTTTTGCTGCAATAAATTCTTTTAATTTCTTTGTATCCACAGCATCTTTTACAAGAATGCCGCTCTGTCCGATAAGCTTGGCAAAAGATTTTTCCTGGCTTAGTGCATTTAATTTAAAGATACCCACCTGGTCGCCGGTAAGGAAGGTGATCCTGTAAAACAATATTGAATTATCAGATTTGTCCTGTTCAAATTCTGTTGCCGGAACTGCAATGATGATCTTTTCTCCTGCAAGATTAAATACTTCAAAAGTTTTGGTGAGACCGAAATTCGTTTTCTTTACTTCCACTTTTGCATAATCGCTTCCATCTACTACGATCATACCTTTTTTGTAATCGACATCCTGTGCTGATAGTGCAATTGTTGCCATCGAAAAAAATGCAAGTAATAAAGTTTTCATATTGGTCTTTTGTTGAAGATAATGATATTGACTTTGTTGTAAATTATTGTTTAAGTCGATTGTTCGTACAGCCAGTTAGAAATATTATGCATTACTTCCTGTTTATTTATTTCGTGCAACATTTCATGTCTGCCGTCATCATATAGTTTAGCCTGTACATGTAGTCCAACAGCTTTCCATTTTTTTACCAGCTCATTAAATCCTTTTCCTGATTCTCCCACCGGATCGCGGCTTCCGGCAAAGCAATAAACAGGCAGTTCTTTTGGTATTTTTCCGATTTCATTTTTCTGCAATAACGTTTTAATACCCCTAAAAGCACTGTAATAAAATGCTGCATTACAAACAAAACCGCAGAGGGGATCCGCAATATATTTATCTACCTCTTTTTCATCCCTGCTCAGCCAATCAAATTCTGTTCTGTTTGGGGCAAACTGTTTATTGAATTTAGCAAAGCTCAGTTTA
>JBBQYS010000235.1:0-2802 GCA_038208485.1 Chitinophagales bacterium | reverse complement strand
CCATGTGGGTGTTCCAAGCTATCCGTAAGCCAGCACTTAACCTCGTGAGTGCCGCCGCCTTGTCTCCTGACAAGCGGCGAAAGGCATAGAAAACTGCAGTAATTTACATAAATTAACAGAATGAAAATTACCTATCCTGAATATTGGCCACAGTTTTATACTGCTACAATTTATAAATGGCAGCACTTACTTGAAGATGTGTAGATTCCGGAGCATGTTGACCCACCGTTCCGTTTCATGTTAACCCACCATTCCGGTGATGTTGACCCACCCCTTTTTTTGCCCATGGCGGTATTCGCCAAGTGCTTGCCGCCGCGTTGTCTCCGACAAGCGGCATATAATGCTATAACTACTTTTTATTTTACAGCCTAACGTTTGTATATTTAATAAGCTAAAAGTTCTTTGAGATTATTATCCGTTTGGGATGGGAATGCCAGGCCGTAAATATACCTTTGGAAGTGAATATAGGTACGGTTTTAACGGCCAAGAGAAAACCCAAGAGGTAGCTGAAAATTTATACACAGCAGAATTTTGGCAATATGATGGCAGGATAGGTCGGCGATGGAATGTAGATCCTATAGTAAAACCAAATGAAAGTCCATATTTGGCTTTCGCCGGAAATCCAATTTGGTTCAATGATGTTAATGGAGCAGATACCACTTTGCCAGCCGTAGGAGGTGGCACTGCAACTTTACCGGATGAAGCACGCCGAAGTATAGAAACTTATGGATCTGGTGGATCTACGATTACGGGAACATCAATTCCAGTGCCTGTTCAGCAAGGTCAACTAAGAAGCTTTTCATTAGATAAGTTAGGGAAGTTTTCAGCAAAGTGGAAAACAGATGATAATGGAAATGCAGTATTTGCAGGATATTTAGATGAGAAAAATAGGGATGTAGCCTCAGCTACTAAAGACTATAATGCTAAAGTTTCTGTTGACAATTTTTTCAAGAGTGCTGACAATTTCTTTTCGAACCCTGGCAATCAAGCACTCCTAATTGCGACTCCTATTCTGATGCAGAATGCAATGTTCAAATCAGGAAGGCCTTCTGCTGGGAATCCTAGCGTTGTTACTACAACTGTTACGGAAGCAGAATCATTAATGACAATTTCTTTTTCTGCTCAAAATACTGCTAGAGCGGGAGTAAGTTTTGCACAAGGTTCTTTTTCAGTTTTCAATTGGCAAGGTTATCCAGTAGGTGGAGTTAAACCACTGGGACCTTTTCGATTATTAGTGGGTAAAGAATACACAGCCGCACGTAATTTGGCAAATACCACGAATGCTGCAATGCGAAGGGCAGACCCGGTGAAATTTTCAGGATTACAAATCCATGAAATAAATCCCGTGAAATTCGGAGGCAGTCCAACGGATCCTGCAAACAAAATTTTCTTGAGACCAAGCGAACATGCTCAATATACCAACTTTTGGAATTCACTAATGCGAGGTAATAATAAATTTTAGTTTATGATATCAATAATAAAAAATGAACCACCAAATAGTACTGAAATAGATTTGTTTTTGAAAAAAATTGAATTTAAGTTACCTCTTGGATTTATAGATTTTTTCAAAGAAGCAAATGGCGCTGATATTAGCACTGATGAGAATTATATCCTCTTGTGGCCCATTACAGATATGATTCAACTTAATGGAGAATATAGTGTCAATGAGTATGCCCCTGATTTTTTTATATTTGGTTCAGATGGAGGAACTACAGCATTTGCAATAGAAAAAACTACGGGGTATATTTATGAAATACCTTTTATTGGTATGTCTAAAGAGGAAGCAATATTTATCGCTAAAACATTTTCTACCTTTTTATCGAAAAACGGATTACAATAACACCCTATAAAAAATGCAATTATTCCGTCGAAAAAAACTAAGGTGTGCTTCTCAGAAAAAGTTACATATGATTTTAAAAAATTTATGTATTAAATATTAAAAGACGAAGCTTCTCATTGAGCGATTTTTACCTTTAATTGTAAGCAATTGGATTAGCAAATAATCCAGCACTGACAGGATAAAACTGCTCCTCCCATTTGATCTACTTTAGTCTCTTCAATTCACTTTGTATTACTTTCAATTCTTTTTCTTTCATCTTAAATAAACTATCTGTATTGTCTTTTAAATACCGTTTCACCAAATCAACATCCTTATTTATCAAACATTGCTTGTAAATATCAAGGATAAGTCCGGAAGTATAATCCATATGTGTAAGCCTCAATTTTTCAAATAATTGATACTTAATACTCTCAGTTCCATGCCTAACCCAATGGTTTCGGATACCCAGACCTAAATTAAAATAATATTCGTTTTCATTAAAAGTTATTATAGCACAACGAAAGTTATCATCAGCCAAAGAATCTAACAATTGAACAGCATCTGTTATTGACTCGGGTTTTCTACTAAGAGAAATTTCTTTCATTTTATTTTTGAACATAACTGTATCTACAAAATCACATTTTTTACTATCAACAACTTTTATAGACCTTTCAGAATTACAACATGTAAACATTACAAAAGAAAAAAAGAGGAAATATTTAATTAATTTCATGTTTATCTTTTTATAGGAGGCAATTTATATGGTATTGCTTCTGCCGAAGTTGGCTCTCTATTTTCTCCATAGACTATTTTTTTGTAGTCATATGCAGGTCTATGGGGAGTTTTTTTTCCCATGTGGGTGTTCCAAGCTATCCGTAAGCCAGCACTTAACCTCGTGAGTGCCGCCGCCTTGTCTCCTGACAAGCGGCGAAAGGCATAGAAAACTGCAGTAATTTACATAAATTAACAGAATGAAAATTACC
>JBBQYS010000234.1:0-2810 GCA_038208485.1 Chitinophagales bacterium | reverse complement strand
TGGCCTCAATAATAAGTATTATAATATATTCGATTACCACAATTATTTCCGGGCTATTAAACACAGACCCGTTGGGAAATAAGGTCTTTTTCTTTTCTATTTTTTTCATTGGTTATTATATCAGTCATGTATATGTATTTAAAAAAGAAAAGTATTTATTATATTTTAAAAAGATGAAAAATCGCTCTGTTACACAACGTAATTGGCAAAGATTTGCATCTTTAATCTTTGTCATAGGGACCTGTATTTTATTCATTATCAGTTTCAGTTTTATTCCGGAGTAAGTGTTTTCACCAATTAACAAATAAACGCCATGCAAGTACCCGCAGGCAGCAGCAAACAGGGCTATGGTAGCACCGCTGCTGCAGATAAGCAGGACGGGTTATTTTACTTTTTTCAAAGCTTTTGTTTTACCAGGCTTTCGGGAGCTGTGGATTATGCCAAGGATGATAATTTCTTCTGAACTAATTTTGTAGATGATATACCAACTTAGACATAAAGCTTGTTTGTACATCTTATTTTTTGGTAGGGATAGAATGACATTCCTTGTAGGCGTATGGGTTCGTTTGTATTTTCTCAATTGCAGCATAAATAGTATCACCTACTTTAATCGCATTGATTGGTTGCTGCTGTATAAAGGCTATGTAGCCAACTATTTCATCAATATTTTGTATGGCGTTTTGGGAAAGCTTTACTTTATAGGCTGTAGTTGCTTGCGTTTTTTTGTCCATTTACTTTTGGCTTCCTGTAATGAATGAGTGGGCATTTTTTCAGATTGTTCTATCCAACGGATAAATTCTTCATTCTCTAATGGATTTCCTGGGAGTGCAGGTGAAAGTAATTCTTGTGGGGTAGTTTCTACAAATCCTTCGCTTTTAGGAAAAGCAATTATTTGTAATTCTTCACCAATGTAGTTTTTTTGGAATGGTAAAAGAAACAGTTTGGGTATCTGGAATTAAAGTAGTTCGTATCATGTCAAAAATTTTAATCATTAAGTACAACTACTTATTTTTAAGCCACAGAAATAATCAATTTATTTCTAAAAAGCATTTTATAGTTATTAGCAAGTTACACATATTTACATAACTATGTAAATGAGAAATTTGTGTTTACCCGTTGATATTTTTCCACTGACTTCATGCGCAAATCTTCCTTCGAAGAGAAGGTCCACCTGATGACAGACAATTCCAAGGGGTTTCCGCCCCGGCGGACAAGTTGCAACCCGAATTTATACCAATAAATATCTTATCTCCAACCATCCTTTACTCCTGATATAAAACGAAATCCCCGGCTGAAACAACCTTCAAAAGTCCCACTCGCTGCGGGGTAGGAGCGGTTACCCCGCTGAAGCCTCTGCGGGTGGCCTTGTGGCGGAGTAGTAGCGGATAACCCGGACAAATGCCGGGATTAGTACAAATGCTGAGGGCGCCTAAAGAATTGCTATAACATAAAAAAGGCTTCGATGGAGGACTTTTTCTCACACATTTTCTACCGTTGTTTGTCGACTCCATCAAACCCAAATATCCTCGCATTCCCCAGCATCACACAGCAATCTTTACGCTATCAACATATTATAAATAGGGTAGTACAATTTTTTTTAGAAGTGTGAAGTAAAATAAATTATTTCCTGTTCCCGTGAAGCCTGGTTTGGCGGGACCTCCAACCAGTAAGCATAGATGAATTAACACGAGCGTAGAACAAAATTGTGTTATATCGGTTATTGAAATTATCCGATGCAATACTTTTGCAACCCGGTTTATTCATCTCTACAAATTAACTTAATGGCTTTAATTTTCGGTTTCCTTCTTTTACATTGGTACTCCTCTCTTTTTATGCAGACTTTCTTACAGCACAGGTATGCTGCGCACAGGGCTTTTAGCATGACGAGGTTTTGGGAACGTTTTTTTTACCTGCTCGCATACATAAGCCAGGGTTCGTCTTACATCAGCCCACGGGTATATGCCATTATGCATAGGATGCACCATGCATATACGGATACGGATAAGGACCCGCACTCTCCCATGTACGACCGTAATATTTTTAGCATGATGTGGAGGACAAAGCTGGTAACGGCCAACATTTACAAAAGCGACGATGAAATAGAGAAGCGGTTTCTTAAAAACCTGCCCGACTGGAAGGCTTTGGATAGAATAGCGCATTCCAACTTCTCAAGGCTGGCGTGGATAGCCTTGTACGTGACGATATATGTGCTATATGCACCTTACGCCTGGATGTTTATTTTCTTACCGATACATATTTTGATGGTGCCTATACAGGGGGTTATCATCAACTGGTTTGCCCATAAATACGGTTCCCGCAACCATGAAGTAAAAAATACTTCTACCAACCTGTTTAAACTGGATATTCTCATGATGGGCGAGGCCTACCACAATAACCACCACAAAAGCCCGGCAAATACAAATTTTGGTTTTAAGCGGCATGAACTGGATCCGACTTACCTGCTCATTTTGTTTTTTAGTAAGCTAAAGATCATTCGTATACATAAGGTTGCGCCCATTTCGATTCCAGTTGTGAGTACGGCGCTTTCTTAATTTATTTTTTCACAACAGTTTATTAAGAAGTTTCACGGAATGATTAATAAGGTCTAAACAGGTAGTCATGAATTTGATAATGACATAATAATAACTGTGTTTTTTTTCTGCCAGGATTGTAAAGTAGGAGCTGTATTTTACTGTTTTAATTTTACCGATTAGTCATCTGGTTGCACCCTCATCAACTTACATTTCAACGCCCGTTTTTATGAGTGCCGCTTCCGTAATAACCTGTTTTCTCATGACTTGCCATTTTTT
>JBBQYS010000233.1:0-2835 GCA_038208485.1 Chitinophagales bacterium | reverse complement strand
CTAGCACCACCTGTTTTTCTTTTCTGTGAATTGACTTTCCCTTTATTAAACCTGTAAGAAAAATTTAAACTAAACACCCTTGAATCCCTTACTTGCTGAAAAGCTGCATCAATATTTCCATATTTTATAGATCCGTCAATTTTTTGTGACCACAAAACATCACGGACACTGAAACGTAATGCACCTTTACCTTTTAATACTTGCTTGCTCACACCCAGATTCATCATTCCAAATCCACCGATCCTGAAAACTCCATCAATACCAGGCGTTCTGTAAAACCCACTTAACTCGGCACCCCATGTCTTTCCGATTTTAAACTGATTCGACAAATTGAACTGTCCCGTTGAAGCACTGATTGTTTCAAAACCTCCATTGATGATGCCTTCAAACTTGTTATTATAAACATTTGCATAAAGATTAGCACTCCACCACTTTTTAAGCTGCCCACCTGCATTAACGGCGATACCATACTGCTGCTGTTTTGCAATATTCTCTTTTTTAATGGCAGTTTCGTTTTTATCAGGAAATTGCTCAAGCACTTCATTTATAATATCAGTAGTATTCGTATAGTTCAACGTTGTTGTCAAAAATCCCTTGTAGGTATGGCTCAACTCTACATTATGTGAAAACTGTGGCCTTAGATTTGGATTGCCTTTCTCGTAAGTATACCTGTCCAGAAATTCCAGGAATGGATTTAAGTCTTCGTAATTTGGACGATTGATCCTACGACCATAGTTCAATCCATAACTGTTCTTTTCGCTGGCTTTATATTGGAAATAAGCAGTGGGGAAAAGCTGCGTATAATTTCTCTTGAATTTTTCACCGGTTGTCAACTGGTTTCCTTTCGCATTTGTATTTTCAACTCTCAAACCAAATTGGCCAAAAATTTTCTTGCTTAAAGGCCTGCTATAGTTTACATAAACAGCATTTACATTTTCATCATATTTAAAGTGATTACTTCTGTTAATATCCCTTACCCTCACTCCATAATTCAGACTATCATAAATAGCATCGTTATCAGTTGTAACAAAACTTGTTTTTACACCAGCTTCAAATTTTGCACCATTCTTTAGCGGATGTAAATAATCAAACTTTGCTGTGCGGATATTTATATCCTGAGGCAAATTGCCGTATAAAGTGTCTGCCTTCATATAAGGCAACCCAAATGGATCATAGTAAGCATTGATCAGAAAATTCGAATTTCTCCTGTCATAATTTAAGTAATCGACATCAGCTGTTAATTCTTTACCTGTAGAATCAAATACATGACGAAAATTTAAATTTGTGGTAAAGCTTTTCCATTTTGTATCATTCCCGGAGTTTGCTAAAGTGCGGCTTAACGGATTTTTGTTTGGATCAGAGATGTATACATCGCTGTTACTTCTAAAATTATTTGGATTTATATTGCCGGTTAAAACAAAACCAAATGTTGTCTTCTTTGAAAAAGAATAATCCATACCAAGTTTTGCGTAATAAGATTGACTTTCGTCTTTAAGTTTTGTTTCCTGATCATAATGAGATGTTATCTCTTTCGTAGATGACTCAATAAATTTTCGCTGTATTGCAATGTCATTAAAACTTTTTCTTGTATTATAACTTAAGTTAGTGAAAAGATTTACCTTATTCTTTCTATAATTAAAATTGAACGACTCATTCAGACGAGGATAACGACTTTGACTATAAGTAGATGAAATACTTCCGCTATAGCCAACCTGCTTTGTTTTTTTTGTCTTAATATTTATGATCCCACTGTTACCGGATGCTTCATACTTTGCCGGTGGATTGGTCATTATTTCAATCTGGTCTAATTGACTGCTACTTAAACCGGTAAGATAGTTGACAAGATCTGCACCAGCCAGGTAAGTGGGACGTCCATCAATATATATCTGTACACCTTGCTTACCTTTTAAACTGATATTACCATCTTTATCAACAGAAATACCTGGAGATTTTTCCAATACTTCCAATGCTGTACTACCAACATTCGTTACTGCGGCTTCCACATTTACCACCATTCTGTCAATCTTTTGTTCTATCAGTGGCTTTTTAGTTGTAACTATAACAGCATCTAAAGATTTAGCCTGAGGAACTAATTCTATTGTTTTCAGCGTTACTGAATTGTTCAAAGAATTTATTTCAACAAATTCTGAAAATCCTTTACTATGACCGATGGCTGATATGGAAACAAAATATCTTCCTTCAGGAATGGCTTCAAAAACATATTTACCGGTTTTATCCGCAACACTCAATTTTATTACAGATGAATCTGTAGCTCTTAACAACGTTATGGTTGCAGACTCGATTGTTTTTGTATTTCCGTCTATTACGGTACCGGTAATTTTTCCGGTTTTGGTTTGCGCCTGACTAGTTAAGGATAATGCTGAAAAAATAACTGCCAGCATGGTTAAAATCTTTCTCATTTTTTCTTTTTTTATGTTTGTACCCTAGTTTAAATATTACAAGACAAAAATAGGTACTTTACATTACCAAGTACATTGTTTCATATTAAACGGCCTATTTTAGGGATAATCGGCTGTTTTCCTGACATGGGTGTGACGCAGTGCCTTATTTTGAGTTACTGATTTGCCATTTTTTGGGATAAATGGCGGCTAACTCCGATAAATGGTCAGCAACTTCGAAATCCGAAGCAAATGCCAGTCCTACTTATTGGAATCAATCAAATTGAGGTAAACTGCCCTTTTTGTGCAATGAAACGTAGAAATAAAAGGTAAAACAATGACCTATAAGCCAAATTCAGCCTTGATAGAGTCGTGGTAGGTGCGACCAGAAGTAAGACGGGTATTTGCTTTATCATCCATAGTAAAGAGATAGCGG
>JBBQYS010000232.1:0-2840 GCA_038208485.1 Chitinophagales bacterium | reverse complement strand
GTCAATGAAAGTATCTTGCACCAGATTATTATTGCTGAAGGAAGTAAAACTTACTTGACCAAGCATGTAACGGAAGATAACAAAGATCAGTTTTTTAAACCCTACAAGGAGCTTTGTGCGTTGATAAGTGAATTTATACTTGATTGTAGTCCTAAGTATAAATATCCGCATTCGTTGGCCAGCACAATTATTGAAATGGCTCACTTACAGAATTTTTTTATGCAACACCTACCTTCATTAACAGATTTTGGGAAAGATAAAGACGAGTCCAAAATATTATCTTTTTTAGAAGACCTTGTATTTAAGAGTATTAAAAAATAATAGATATAAATAAAACCCTCTGAAATTTCAGAGGGTTTTAAAACTAAAATGCTTTTTTCTTCCATTTATTATTATCCCTGTTCCAATCAGGTAGTT
Organism: Chitinophagales bacterium; assembly: GCA_038208485.1. Taxonomy (GTDB): domain Bacteria; phylum Bacteroidota; class Bacteroidia; order Chitinophagales; family Chitinophagaceae; genus Ferruginibacter. The sequence goes on along the minus strand of JBBQYS010000232.1, from coordinate 2,423 downwards.
TTTTATCAGGATCAAGAATTACATCCGTTACCTCACTGGTGGTTGGCACACCGAATGTCCAGTTAGCTCCACGTTGCCACACTTCGACCGGTAAATCAATTTTATGCTCTTTACCATTGGCTTCTTTTACAAGCACAGTTACAGGCATTGCCATTTGTTCCAGATTTTCAATAGATATGTTGGCGCCATTTTCTGGTTTGTCTTCTGCATATTTTACACCGGTTACAGTTTGGTCAAGTTTCCAGGTATTTAACACCCAGGCTCTCCAGAACCAACTCAGGTCTTCACCAGCTACATTTTCTATTGTATGGAAAAAATCCCATGGCGTTGGATGTTTGAAAGCCCAGCGAGTAATATATTCTTTGAATGCAGCATCAAATCGTAGTTCACCTAAAACAACATTGCGTAATGCGTCCAGCATTTGTGCCGGCTTCATATAGGCTGCTATTCCCAGGTTTTCCTCTTGAATAACATCCGGCGCATTATATAAGCCATCCATTTTTTCTCCAAAACTGTATTTCACCATGAAAGACGAATTTGGATCGCCAAAAAATCCACCTTCTTTAAATTCTCCTTTGTTAAATGCTTCTGTAGAAAGGCCGTTCATGAATGTATTGAAGCCTTCATCCATCCAAGCATATTTTCTTTCGTTGCTTCCTACAATCATTGGGAACCATGTGTGGCCAAACTCATGATCGGTAACACCCCATAAGTCGACACCAGCAGATTTAGAGCTGCAAAAAACTATACCGGGGTATTCCATTCCACCTACAATGCCGGCAACATTGGTTGCTGCAGGATAGGGATACTCAAACCATTTATTGGAGTAGTGTTCGATACTTGCTTTGGTAAATTCAGTTGAACGTTGCCAGCCATTCTTTTTAATACTTTCTATAGGGTACACACTTATTGCCATAGATTTTTTACCACTTGGCAAATTAATTTTTGCGGCATCTTGCACAAATGCTTTACTCGCTGCCCAAGCAACATCCCTTGTGTTTTGTATTTTAAATTTCCAGGTGGTTGTTGCCTGCTTTGGTCTTGAGTTCGGGTCTGTTACTTCTTTTTCACTACGAATCATTACTGTTTTATCGCTGCTCTTAGCTGCATCCCATCTTTTCATTTGTTCAGTGGTGTAACAGTCCTGTGGGTTTTGTAATTCGCCAGAACCAACAACTATCAATTCAGATGGTGCGGTGATTGTGAAATCTACATCGCCATATTCCAGGTAAAACTCGCCGGCACCTATATACGGCAAGGTATTCCATCCTTGTATATCATCATACACAGCCAAGCGGGGGAACCACTGCGCCACTTCATACACAATTCCGTTTTTTGTTTTTAGTCTTCCCATACGATCAGTTCCATATTCTGGAACTGTAAATTCAAATTGAATAGTTAGTTTAATCTTTCCGCCAGCAGCTTTTAATGCATCCTGCATCCATACCTGCATTCTGGTATCCGATACATTGAATTTTGGTGTATATGTTTTTCCATTATACTCTGCTGATATAGATTTTATAATATCGCCATCAGTAAAACCTCCGTTAGCCCAACGTCCTCCTGTTTGAGTAGTAGTATTAGAGCCGCGGGAATCTTTTTTATAAATATTCTGATCCAGTTGCAGCCAAAGGAATTTTAAATTATCAGGGCTGTTGTTAGTGTATGAAATTTCTACATTTCCACTTACAGTATGTGTTTCTGTATTCAGGCTGGAAATGATTTTGTAATCAGCACGGTTTTGCCAGTATTTGGGCCCTGGTTCGCCGCTGGCACTTCTGTACTCGTTACCGGGATAAGGATAAAACTGCAGATTAAATACTTCTTTATGATTGTAATTGGATTGTGCAAATAGGCCAAGGAACATCACAACACCGAGAATACTCATGATTAATTTCTTCATAGTAAAACTTTATTTAAAGTCTGAAAGATAAAGGAAAAGGATGCAAGTGAGGCTACCATTGAAAGGGTATTTACATTTTTTTAGGTAAAAAATGCCTCTGCTATGGCAACACTTTCTGGTTTGCCAACATCCACCAGCAAATCACCGGAATGATCATAACCCATAATAATATGATCGGCTGCAAGTTTCAGGTAAACATCTATCAATGAAAATTTGCCGGCAAAATTATGTTCTTCCATTAATCTGAAAATATCATATTCAAACACAACAACACAACTATATGCTTTTTCAATCAAAGGAAAATATACACTCTCCCCTTTAGGGGTTAAAGAATCTTCGGTTTTTATTCTCCGGCCGGGGGTTTTTTCTTCACCGGTTTTTCTGTTTCTCCAGCCACAAAGTCTGTTGTTTTCATCAAATAAAAGATAACGGGATGTTTTACGATCTGTAACAGCAAATGAAATCAGAGCTTTGTTTTCATTGTGAAAAGTCATCAGTTTACTAATATCCAGATTAGTAA
>JBBQYS010000231.1:0-2843 GCA_038208485.1 Chitinophagales bacterium | reverse complement strand
TGGGCACTTTGGCAGCTATAACATACGTTCGATAAGGCCACTGTTTAGTGTGCATGGTAACCCTATCGTTGATAGGAGTATTGGTTGCAACTACAATATGATTCGCTGTTATCTCAAAGCCATTTGCTTTTGCACCTTTTTTCGTAATGTCTTCAGCTTTTGTTTCGGTGTAGATTTTTCCACCCATGCGAATAACAGCATCAGATAAACCTTTCAGGTATTTCATAATATGAAACTGACCCTGTTGCGGAAACTTAATGCAGGAATTTCCTTCCTCAGCTGCTATCGAAGGGATCTGTGCCAACATTTGTGTCGGCAGCCCTGCACGTTGGGTTGCAGCATATTCTTTTTCGAGTGATTCTTTTTTATCCGTCGGATGTAAAAATAAATATCCGTCTACTCTTTTAAAATGGCACTCAATGTTTTCGCTCATAAGGGTATTACCCACCCATTCCAGTGCCGCCATATGGCTATCTGCAGCAAGCCTGGCTTTTTCTTCTCCGAATATTTTTTCAAGTTCAAAGTACCGGTCGTCAAGAGCGTAGGTAATATGTGCCGTGGTGCGACCTGTTTCGCCACTGCCAACATAGCCGTCTTCTACTAAAACTACTTGCCGGCCTGCCTTCGCCAGGCAGTAGGCCGTTGTTAAACCAGCTATTCCTCCTCCAACAATTAAAACATCTGTCTCAATATCCTGTTGCAGTTTGTTAAAAACAATTGCCTCGGCTGATGCTAACCAAAAAGACTTGTTTTCTCCAGAAGTAATATTACTATCAATAGGTTCTGAATAAGAATTTTGCATATGAATTACTTTAAGTGCCTGTATTGTAAATTAGAAAAAGATGCTGATAACATTTTCGGACTTGTTTCAACCCCTTAATCATTGTCTTTTCATCCAAATATTTTCATTTAATAATTTTTATTATGAATACGATATTGAAGACCATTCTAAATTCTAATCAATAAGTTTCTAAACTGTTTGATAATGATTTGATCCTCTGATAATATTTCGCTTTGTGAAGTCATATTTGATGTGCCATAACCAATAGTTCAAATTGCCATGCAGCAAAAGTAAATGCTCTGGAAAAGGGAGTGGATATACATCGTGGGAAATGATTTGCATAATTCACACTTGTTGGGGAGATCAAATTGCCAACGCACATTTTTTTGCACTTGCAAAGCACACAAACCTGTCACAGAAACCAATATTGAAAGCGAAGCAGATGAATACAATTGCATATTTCCTTTCATTATACAGTATATATTCTTCAAAAGTGATTTTTGCTTTTCAAAATTTTTGGGGAAATATTTTTTGAGTATAAATTTACCCAACACTTGGAATCTTCCCCTCAGATAAGATACTCTTATTAAAAAAATTTATCTTTTATCAGATGACTCTCAACAAAATCCCAGTGGCATAATAATTGAGTTCATTCCTCTACTTAGAAAAGCCAACGGATGAAACGAAATGATTATTCAAATCAGCATCAGCCGTTTTTATAATATCCTCTCTTATTTCTATCTCTTCATGCAATAATAATAAGATGGCTTATACAAATATTCTTGATAGCACTGGTACAATGGCAACTGATACTTCAATGAAGCCAACTGATCTAATACCGGCTAATCCAAAACCTACCTGGGGTCAAAACATGACAGACCCGATGACTGTAGTAATTGAAAAACTTACGAGTTATAATGCACCACCGTTAGTAGGTTTATCTGCTCAGGATGCAAGAAAACAACCTTCACCTGCCGATGCTGCCATGGATGTGGTGAAAGAAAATAATATTCCACTGCCTCACAGTAATGTTGATACCATAGGCAAGGACATTCCGGTTCAGGGAGGCCAAATACATATTCGAATTTACACTCCTAAGACAGGCAAAGACACTTACCCTATAATCGTTTATTATCATGGTGGCGGATGGGTCATTGCAAACCTTAATACATACAATGCATCTGCAGAAGGAATGGCAAACCAGGCAGAGGCGATAGTGGTTTCCGTTGCTTACAGGCAGGCACCAGAACATAAATTCCCAACAGCTCATAACGACAGCTACGCTGCTTATGAATGGACAGTAAAAAATGCAGCTGCTATTAAAGGCGATCCCAAACGAATTGCATTAGTAGGTGAAAGTGCAGGCGGCAATTTAGCAGCTTCAGTTAGTATGATGGCCAGGGACAAAGGAATGCAAATGCCTGTTCATGAAATATTGGTTTACCCGATTGCAGGCTACGATTTTAATACAGCTTCGTACCAGGAAAGTGATAGTGTAAAGCCTTTGAGCAGCAGCTTAATGAAATGGTTTTTTGAAAAATATCTGCACAATCCTGCGGATGGCGAGAGTCCTATGATATCATTGGTAACTGCCAACCTCAAAGGTATGCCGCCTACAACAATCATTGCAGCACAATATGATCCCTTAAGATCAGAAGGTGAAATGCTTGCTGATAATTTAAAGAAAGCAGGCGTTGCAACTATTTATAAATTATATAAAGGCACAACACATGAATTTTTTGGTATGGCAGCAGTTGTGCCTGAGGCAAAAGATGCACAGGCCATGGCAGCGACAGAATTAAAAAGGGCATTTGATAAATAGGGATTCATTCGAAAGACGGAGTTGTTGCCCATCTTCAAATTAATCATTCTAAAATTCCTTAAAACCAACCACCTGCTTTTTGAGTTTACTATGCTTTTATGAAGTACTGATTATATATTTCTTACACTTAAAAACAATTATTATGCAAAAAAAATTATCAAATTTCATGGAGGAGGAATCACCCGAAAGGCAAAATGCTTCCCAGGTATCCAGGCGAAAGTTTCTGAACTATGCCGGTTT
>JBBQYS010000230.1:0-2908 GCA_038208485.1 Chitinophagales bacterium | reverse complement strand
CTGCAATCGAAAACTTGTTATCCGAGCATAAGTTTTTAAGGGTTCATCGCTCTTATATAGTATCAATGAATAGAATTTCAGGATATAATGGTCTTTCGGTGCTGGTTAATTCAGCAGAAATTCCTATCGGAAGGTTATTTAAGCAGGAAGTGATGAAGGTTATTAACTCAAAGTGATACTGCTTTCCATTTGTCCCTTAATATCTTTTAGTTAAGGAAGAAATTTATAGCATTGCCTTATAGTTCAATTGCACTGCACTTTAGGGCAGTGTTCTGAAAATTATGCTGGTTTGGGCTTTAGCCAAACTATTATTTGGGCTAAAGCCGATTTGTTCTTTCAATTTTATCCCCCGACCTAAAGATGGGGCAAACCGGTTTTATTAATCAGATAGAAAATGTTTACCAACTGAGCCTATAAACCTATTGGTATTTGTACACGGGGAGGTAAATCCTCCGGCTACATAAATTGATTTATTCATTGAGTTGTTGATTGTCATGGTATTTATTTCTTAACTAATCTTTCAAACTGCTGATTGATATTGTTTAATTTTTACACAGACTTTTTTGAGAAAGAAAAATACAAGCAGAAATTTTTAATATTGATTTCATAATTAATCGTCCCTCAAAAAGTCATTTTTATTTTAAACGCATAAATATTCCAGGAAGCCCCATGTATATATTTGAAGAGGAGTATCCAACGTAAACTTGCCTCTGTACGCCAGAGGATCATTCGTCGTTTAAAGTTCATTGCTGCGGCTGAAAAAATTACGTTTAAGTTGTCACCAAACATGCCTTTCAAATATTTTCTGCTTAGCCGGTAATTCTGTTTCAAGTGCCCGATCACTGGTTCTATTCCCGGCTCTTTTAATATGGTTCTTTCTTACCTGTTTTGTAATATTCTTATCAGGTTTTGGTACGTGTATTTTTGATGATTTATATTCTTTTACTCCGCGGTATCCTCTGTCTACAAAAACATTTTTTGCTTCCGCTCCATTTAGCCTCTCATACTGTTCTAATGCTTCCGGTATTGTTTTAGAATCATGCATTGTTTCAGCAAAATTTAATGCCCCCATTATTATGCCGCTGCTTTGATCTACTATGATAGAGGCCTTGCTGCCAAACTCAAACTTTTTGTGTGCTTTTCCCTTAGCGTAACATTTAACGCCGGGTTCATGCAGGCTGTATATTTTATTGCTTTCACCGCGTTTTTGAGAAATAATTTGCTGCGCTAATTTTAGAAAAGGCAAATGGATCCCCAGCCTTTCCAGTGGCAGCTTTCGGCCAAGTTCCCGGATTAATCTTCCGGCAATTATTTGTATTCGTTTATTTGCCTTCCTGGCTTCCTTTCCGCCATTTTTTTTATTCTTAAAACGTTGTTTAATGCTAAGGCTTTTTACAACTCTAACGTAAGATTGACGCAGATCTACTGACTCCTCATCTGATATTTTCCAGCATTTTTTTATTATTTTTTTATAATTTTTATCGTCAGTGGGATAAGTGATGTTTTTTTCCTGGACAGTGCTGTCTAAACTCACTGCATTGCCTACCTCATCATCGTTTTTTGTTCTGTTTACACGAATGCTTTCTTTTAAAATAAGTTCAGCCCCGGCTGCTCCAATTCGCTTTCTAAAGGCGACCAGTTCTGTTGGTACGCACGGTATTTTGGGTGTGAAAATCTCTTCTCCGCTTAGATATTGATAATAACAATTTTCTGACCATTGTTCTACTAAATTTTCATCACTCAGGTTCCTGACATATTTTAAAATTAGTAAAGAAACCATCAGCCGGATTGGCTTTGCCGGAGCACCCATTTCTCACTGTAATGCTCCTTAAAAGCTAACTCAAAAAGAGGCCAGTCGATGGCATCTGCCAATAAAAACAAGGAATGTTTTTGGTCCAATTGATCTACAAGACGATGAAACATTCCCATCTGCAAACTATTTTTTGTGGGTTTTAGCATTAATAAATTTGCAGGATTTTCGCCAATTCTACAAATTGCTTGCAGTTAAATCTATCCACTAACGTGCATAACCTTATATTAGGAAAGGATTGTAGACTTTTTGAGGATTGACTATTTATTACGGAGTGGGTTTGGGGCTTGGTGATGCAACCAGTTTAACCTATTCTGTATTAATAGCGTTTGGTGTGCTGGTATTCCAGTTATTTTTTTAGCTATCTCTGGTTTAAGTATTTTGATTATGGGCCAGTGGAATGGATATGGAGGCAATTAACTATGGTAAACAACTTAAGATCGTAAAATCAGTAAAAACAGGTTGAATTAATTTTCCTCTAAATTTCTTGGGTGAACAAATCCTGTTTAATAAGTGAACTATTTGTTTAACTAACGGGCAGGCTTATCCGGTTTATCGCGTATGTATGTAGGTTACCATTTCAGGTTAGCTTGTATAAAAGGTGAGGCCCAGGGTAAGCAAATTGCCAATTACGTATTTAATAATAGTTTCAGACCATTATAATCATTGAACCATTATCCAAAAGCCTTTCAGCAATGAAGGGTTTTTTTTCAGTTCGCCCGGGGTATTGCGCAGCAGACCCCGGGATTTTTTGGTAAAAAAACCCTGGTTTGATAATTATTTGGCCTGCTTTCATGTATGGTGTATTCGCAGGCAGGTACTTCCCAAATGGAAATATCTTCTGAAATATTTGGCAAAATTGCCCAAGTGTAAATGACTTTACATTAAACACTACCACCGCTCCCCGGGATAAGACAACAAAAAAAATAGTAGGATTGAGAAATTTAAAAGGAGGCATTAATATTTATGAAGCCATTGAGTTTAAAATTGAGAAGACCGACAGAAAAAAGAGATTCGTTTACATAAGATTTATCAAATAGCAATACCAGGCAATGTTACAGAAAATGCCTATCGGTTTATATTACTTTTTTAATTTTC
>JBBQYS010000229.1:0-2908 GCA_038208485.1 Chitinophagales bacterium | reverse complement strand
AAGTGGATGATGATGAATCCTGGCAGCATTTATATTCCTGATCTTGCTAAAGTTTTACCAGACGACTATACACTGGAATTTGATTTATATGCATCGGGGTTAGACAGACAGACAAGTTCCAACGCAAAAATGTCTGTCTACTTATCAGAAACCAAGAGTTTATCACGGAATGATAAAAATTATGCGGTTTTCAGTATTCCTTTTTGCCAATATAGTCCAGTAGGCATGGTAGTAAGAAACAATGTGAGCGATGATAAGGAGGCTCATATAAATAGTAATGTAAAAGCCGACATTAGAAAAGATGTATTGAATAAAATACATGTGGCTATCGGCGCTAATAAAAAAAGATTAAGAGTATGGATCAATGAGGATAAGGAAATAGATGTGCCAAGACTAATGCCGAACTACGGTAAAATTAACTATATCAAATTCTTTCCTGAATACTTCAAAGATGGTAAGGAGCAAATTTTTATTTCCAATATAAGATTGGCAGAAGGCGGCCAGGACCTCCGTAGCCAGTTAGAAAGAGATGGCAAATATTCAACCACCGGGATTTTATTCAATCCCAATTCAGCCAGCATATTGCCTGAGTCCGTTGGCATAATAAAAGAACTGGCAAATGTGCTGAAGGATAACAGCAGCATGAAATTAAAGATCACCGGCCATACCGATAGCGACGGAGACGACAACAGCAACCTTGAACTTTCTAAAAAAAGAGCTGCAGCGGTAAAAACAATGCTCAACAAAGAATTTAATATTGACGGCTCGAGGCTGCAAACAGATGGAAAAGGGGAATCAAAGCCGGTGGCAGAAAACAACAGTTCTATCGGTAAGGCACAGAACCGCCGGGTTGAGTTCGAAAAAATTTGATGTATTAATGTTAGACAAGTGATTCTCCGCCGCTGTAGGTAGCCATTCGTATATTCTCTCTCATTTATAATAACTGCCGCTCATCCCCCGACGATGCTGCCTCGTCTGTAACCAACAGCGACAAATCTAAGGCGGCTGCGGTTATGCATCCCCGTACTTGTTGTTAGACCTTACATCTCAGCAATGTCTTCGCCGTGGCGAACGTTGCGAATCCGGATTTATCTCCATCTGGCGCATCTATACAATTGGCATAAGTTCTACGGGGGAACCATAAAAATGAAAATTAAATAACTAACAACGCAATCCCTGCTGCCCAATGCTTCACCGCCCAATTGGCTGCGGGATGGAAGCGGTACCGGAGTGCAACGGTGGTAAGAGTGTACAGCCTGGACTAAGGCTGAAAGGAGAGCAAAGGCTGACGGCCCCAAGGCCAGAAAGTATTTTAGGGTGATGAATATTGTTTCCTCAGCCTTCTACCAGGACGTATTTTACTTAATTATACCATAAATTTCAACCAGTATAAAAAAAAGTAAAGTGCTGGGTATTAGTAATATGCCATTTGGGAATTATCTTCGCTGCACAATTGAAATCGGTAATTAAATATTTATATGGAAAACATTTTGACCCATTCTTACAATTCATTTTACCTCGGTTCATTTTTTGATCGAAGCCACTTGCATTCTATCCTTTTATTAGATAAGAAAGGCACCATTTTAAAGGTGAATTCCGCTTTTGAACATGCCTTTGGATTTTTGGAAATGGATTTGAAGGGTCGCAACTTTAATATTCTCTTTACCGAAAATGACCGTAAGAAAGGAGTACCAGAAAAAGAATTAGAAAAAGTGTTTGCCACGGGCCAGGCAGATGATAAAAATTTTTTATTAAGCAAGCATCAGGGGCCGGTGTGGGTGAATGGCGAAAGTGTGCTTTTGACAGACGAATCGATGGAACCCTGTATTTTGAAGGTGATACAGGATATACATATCCAGAAAGAAAGCGAGCATATTATAGAAAACATAAACAAATTCAATGAAAACATCCTGATGTCCATCAAAGATGTGGTCTTTGTAATTGACGAATCGCTGAAGGTAATTAAATACAATACTGCCCTGCAGAAGACTTTCTTCCCCGACAAAGGGGAAGTGAAATTTCATGACTTTAATTTTTTTGCCGATCAGCACGATACCTCAGGATTACTGAAAGAGAAAATTAATGAGCTGATTAAAACCCGCGAATCATTTACGGATATTGAAATACCCATGTCCATCCTGGAGAAAACCTACACTTTTAAAGTGAGTGGTTCTTTAGTATCCATCCCTGGCTCCCCGGAAGGTTTCCTGGTAGTGATGTACGATGTAACCAGTGATAAACTTATAGAGAAGGAAAAAGAAGACCTGATAGGTTTTGTTGCGCATGAATTGCGTAATCCAATAACTGGTATTTTATTGACTAATAGTTTAATAGGGGAACTCGTAAACGAGGAGCAGTCTTTGACTATTGAGCATTTGCTGCAACACAATGCTAAGAACATAGCCAGGCTAAACCGCATGGTTACAGAATTGTATGAAGCCACAAAAATAGCTTCCGGAAATTTTGTGCTCAATATAGCCGCTTTTAACTTTAATGAAATGATTCATGATGCAGTGGATGGTATAAGAACGCTGCATCCCGATTTTACTATAAATGTTTCGGGAAATGCAGGTAATGTAGCCGGAGACAGCTATAGGCTGATGCAAGTGGTGACAAACTACCTCAGTAATTCTATTAAGTATTCAGTCAGTAATAAAAATATTGAGCTGCAAATAAAAACTGATGCAGCATATGTTACCGTTTCAGTAATAGACAATGGTATTGGCATACCCGAAAAACAGTTCTCACAGGTGTTCGATCGTTTTTTTAGAACGGAGAAAACAAAAGATATTGAAGGCCTTGGAATGGGATTGTTTTTCTGTAAACGGATTGTGGAGGCGCATAACGGAAAAGTATGGGTGAAGAGCGAAGAAGGTAAGGGCTCAAGTTTTTACTTTTCGATACCAAG
>JBBQYS010000228.1:0-2946 GCA_038208485.1 Chitinophagales bacterium | reverse complement strand
AATTGGAAATTAAGCCATCGTTAACGGTGTAGTTTTTAAATATTTGTTGTTGTGCCGATGCGGGTTCCAAAAAACCTGAGAATAAAAACAAAAAGGATAAGATTGAACCATATCGCATAACTTAAAGTTAATGTAGATTTTGTGATGCCGTTAGTCTAATCTAAAACCAGCATTAACCCCGGCGAAATAGTTTTCGCTTCCCGTAGTGTAAGACACGCCGGCAGCCAATCCTTCAAAATGATTGATGTTTCCTGTTGTATTTGAAGTGCCGGCTTTATACCCCGAAAAATAATTATAGTATCCTGTTGTGTTTAGCTTACCTGCATGGTAGCCCACAAAATGATTAAAATTACCGGTGCTTTTAAAAGCTCCTGCACTATCCCCAATGATGGTATTGGAAGAATCGCCGGATAAATTGAAAGTCCCTTTTTGCGTAATAGTCATGCGCCGCCTGTTATTTATTTTAACTACCAGGTCCGTTGCATCCGTAGTTCCCATAAAATGTAAAGAAGTATCTGTTCCCGCATTACCAGTAACACTCCACCCTGTGAGCATACTGTTTGTTTGCAGCTTTACCCATGAAGGCGATACTGCTGTACCGTGGTTGTAATAATAGCCAACACCCATTAATGTATTCGTATTAAAGACTAACAAACTTGTTGCAGTATTTACGATTGTTGTTGCATCGGTTGCAGAGGCCAGGTTCACCCTCGTAATAAGAAGGCCTTTATTGGGTGCGCTAATATCAAGCATGGCGCTGGGATGCGGCGCTGTTCCGGTTGAATTAATGGCGACGTTTTGCGCAAACAGTTTTTGTTGAGCAATGCAAATAAGCAGGAACAGGAGCATTTTATTTTTCATTTGTAAATGATTTAATGAACAGTATTATTGTGCACTTTATGGGTTCTGCACTGGAGCTTCTTCCTGCGTTTTAAAATAATCTCCCTTGGATGTTGCTATGTTGATAGATGCATTTCTTTGAAACACCCCTTGCCCGCAGTTACCAATTACGGCACGCAGGTAAGCATTCTCTTTTATACTGAAACCCGGCCTGAAAATTATTTTTGTTGGCGAACGTAGTCTTACCGAGTTGCCAAATGAGCCCGGGATTTGCTGTGTAGTCTCAATAAAGCCGCCCGATTGATAAAAGTTTGTGCCTTGTGTAAGTCCGCTTAAAAACATGAAAGGCCCGCAGTCGCTGTACAAATCACTTAGCCAAATTCCACGGCCCATTGTAGAGGCAGCGATAGTTCCTGCAGCTTCGTTTACAAATAAGTCGGTTACAGGAATTATGGGCAGTCCGTTATAAAAAGGAACCCAGTCATTCATTGAAAAATCCATAAAGAAAACACCCAGTTCTGTGCCTATGTATGCATCGCCCTGAGAGGTATAAAATATAGAATAAACCGGAATATTTGGCAATGATCCGGTAAAGCCCACCCAACTAGCTCCTGCATTGCTGCTATAGATTATTCTGTTTGCGCCATTGTTACCGGTAGTGGTTACCCATATTTCGTCAGCATTGTTGCTCCTTGTTGCAATGTCAGTTATAGTGCCAAAATTTGCAGGCCATCCGGTGTTGCCGGATATGGTCGCCCAGTTTGATCCCTGGTTGTTAGATATTCTTACAGTATTTGCACTGGCCGCATAAATTCTATCCGGCACTTGGGCACTTACTGCAAAACCACCATTGTAGGTTCGGCTAAAACCAGTCCCTCCATCATTATTAGTTATAGTAGCTACCTGCGTCCATGTTGTGCCTTGATTAGTCGTTCGCCACACCGTATTCGCATAAGCTATGTAAACAATGTTGCCATTAGTAGGGTGACAAATAACATCAGGATAGAACGTTTGATTGGCTGCCGGTATTGAGTTTGATACTTGTGATAAAGAATTGGTACTTCTTCTATAACGGCTAACAGTATTATTTTCTACCATAAAAAAGAAATCATTATTAGTATTTACAAAATCAACGGCAAATCCATCACCCGATCCTGCATATACCATACTGCTTCCGTTTGTGGTATAGTTGGTGCCATTATCCTGTGTGCCGCCAATGTATAAATTTTGTGCGTTTTCAAAGCCTTCCATATGATAATATTGAGTGCATTGCAAGCCATTGGAAATATCGGTCCAGTTAACTCCGTTATCGTTGCTTACTGCCACACCTCCATCATTGCCGGCATATAATAACCCATTGAGTGGATTGTATGCCAGGTCATGAACATCTGCATGTAGATAGTTGTTTGGCACCGGCCCCGGTAGGTTTACTCCGGCAACTGTAACATTGGGAAAAGTTGACCCATTGTTACCGGAAGCTGCAAGAGTAACTCCCGCAGCCACCATAAAATTATTGTTGGAAGGGTTAATGGCAAAAGCATAATTATAGGAATATTGTCCTGTTATAAGATCAGTAGTATTTATTCTGCTGAAGTTGTCGCCGCTGTTGGTGGATTTATAAATGGTATTGATGCTTGTTCCGCATTGTAAATAATAGACCTCATTAGGATTTGCCGGAGTAACCGCTATCTGACTTCGGGTGGCAGAGCTGGTGCCGGGGCTGAAGGAATTGATTTCTGTAAATGTTTGGGCTAAATCAGTTGATTTACCCACTGTATTACTGGTAGAATAATATACAATGGCATCGTTGGTCGGATGCTGTTCTATATCATAGGTATCGTTTCTGGTACCAGCAATTCTATTCCAGGTAACTCCACCATCTGTTGTAGAATATGGGCCGCCATTAGTAACTGCAATAAGTATGTTAGCATTATTTCTTAATTGTATAAGCTTAAAGGGAACCAGGTTTCTTAACCTGGTTTCAGAATTTCCCAGTTTGCTCCAGGTAAACCCGCCATCGTATGTTACTAATACTCCTACACTATTAGCATTTATTCCATAATTCGTTAAAAAATTTCCTGCAATTTTTTGACCCGTAAGTATGTA
>JBBQYS010000227.1:0-2961 GCA_038208485.1 Chitinophagales bacterium | reverse complement strand
CAGTGACACCTGCGACATATCCTGCCAGTTGGTATATTGTTTTACCAGAACAGGAGAGGAGGTACCATCCACATTATAAATAGCGATCCTGAAATTTGTTTCCAGTACAATTTCTATTTCAAAACCGGGATTGCCATTTGTGCCAGTAGTTGTTGGCAGGTAGTTGGGATCAGCATTAGCTCCGGTTGCGCCAAACTTTCCATCTGTATCCATTAAAATACTGTAGCCTTTAGACCCTGGCATAATAGATCCCATCCGCATCCGGAACATCACCTGGCCCGTAGCATTAAAATTATAATACACTCCATTGCCAGACGAATCGGGTACAAAATCAGAAAAGCTATGATTGGGCCCACGGCGCAGATCTCCGAAAGGTTCTATAGAATAAGCCTTGATGCCCTTGTAGTTGATTTCGGAATTTGCCACATCGTCATTCCCAAAACCCGCTGTGGTGGCTGACGTATAGCCGTCATTGTTGGGATCTAATACGAGCCGGCCTGGCGCACTTGTGGCCTGCCGGTTTATAAAACCAGCAACTTGTGCAGTAGAGGTTACACTAATTAAAGAAAATACAGATGTAACAAAAAATAGGTAAATCTTAGTAATGGATTTCAAAATAAATATTGGTTTAAGTAGAATAGAAACGTAAAATTGGTTATTTTATTTTCCATGTTGTATACTCGAACCGCCCATTCCTGTATTTTTTTTCCATTGTAGCTAAAGCGCCGGATTTTATCCATGCCTTTGTTGGTGCTTGCTTCATTCAATCGCTACTAAAGTAATGGTGTGGTATCAACCAGCTGAAAACCATAAAAAGCAGTACAGGCGTAGTTTTCCGTCTTTGTGGTGTCACATTTCGAAAATGATGTCACTATCCAGCCTTCTAGCGCCGTTGCCTTTTTTTTCAATGGCAAAACAAAATTTTAATCAGATTCTTCAAATTGTCTTTAACTACTATTTTACATTGCTAGAATAATATGTTGGCCTGGTATGATCGGCTAAACGCAATTCCTTCAGGCCATAAACTCAAACCTAGAATATCTGAAACGCATTCACGCCCTGGCCTGCTCATCTAAGATGCAACCTTGCATGGCACCATTCTTGGAACCATTATCACTGTTCAAACGTTAAAAACACACAGCAAAATATACAACCATGGCATTTAAAACAGTAAATCCCTACACGGGTGAAGAAGTAAAATCTTTTGATGAGATAAATAAGCAGGCATTAGACGAGAAGCTGCAACAAGCAGCAAAATGTTTTGAATCCTGGCGCAAAACAAATTTTGACGACAGGAGAAAAGTAATACAAAAAGTAGCCGACCTGATGCGGGAAAGATCAGATGAACTGGCGCAACTCATCACCTTAGAGATGGGCAAACGCATCAAAGAAAGTAAAGGCGAAATAGAACTGAGTGCTTCTATCTACGAATATTATGCAACGAAAGCAGAGGAGTTTTTAGCAGACAAGCCGCTCTCCCCGGAGAAAGGATCGGCACATATACGAAAAGAACCAATAGGTGTGTTGCTGGGCATAGAGCCCTGGAATTATCCTCACTACCAGGTAGCCAGGTTTGCAGCACCAAATATTATGGCTGGAAATTGCATCATGTTAAAACATGCCTCTAATGTGCCGCAATGCGCACTGGCAATAGAAAAATTATTCGATGACGCAGGAGCGCCGGAAGGCTTGTACACCAACCTGTTCATCAGTACAGATAAGGTAGAGGGCCTGATCGAAGATCCTATAATTAAAGGTGTATCTCTTACCGGGAGTGAAGAAGCGGGTGCAAGCGTAGCAGCAATTGCTGGCAAAAATTTAAAAAAGTCGGTGCTGGAACTTGGTGGCAGTGATCCCTTTATAGTATTGGAAGATGCAGAAATGGATAAGACAGTGAAATGGGCGGTATATGGCAGAATGCAAAATTGCGGACAGGCTTGCACGGCAGCAAAAAGATTTATTGTAATGGATAAAGTCTATGACGAATTCCTGGAAAAGTTTAAAGGAGCATTTGAAAAAATGGAGCCCGGTGACCCGATGGAGGAAGCAACAAAGCTTGGACCGCTGAGCAGCAAATCTGCCCTGGAAGGCCTGGAAGAGCAGGTAGAAAAATCTGTGAAATCAGGAGCAAAAATAGTAACAGGTGGTAAGCGAATAGACAGGGAAGGTTATTTTATGCAACCCACTATTCTCTCTGACATCCCAAAAGATGCTTTAGCTTATCACGAAGAGTTGTTTGGTCCGGTGGCTTCTGTATATCGGGTGAGCTCAGAAGATGAAGCAGTAGCGTTAGCCAATGCCACGAGGTTTGGACTCGGCGGTGCTATTTTCACCGCAGATGAAAAACGAGGACAGAAACTGGCAGAAAGGATTGATACAGGAATGGTGTTTATTAACCACCCCACCGGCACACAACCTGATCTTCCCTTTGGCGGCACCAACCAAAGTGGTTATGGCAGGGAACTTTCTTCTCTTGGTATAGAAGAATTCCTGAATAAAAAGCTGGTGCGTACCAGCGATATCAATGACAAATAAAAGTTTGGTTGATATGAAAAACGGGAAGGTTTGCTTTCCCGTTTTTTTTATCCCTTTTTCAGTTTCATAGCATCTCTTCGCCGTTGCGAACGTTGCCTCTAACTTATTTCCCACCTATGTCTCTCGCATTGGAAGTTGCGCTTAGTTTTATTAAAATCAATGTATTCCATTTCTTAGCAATGTCTCCCGCAGGGGCGAACGTTGCGTCTAATTAATTACCCAGCAATTTTCATTTCCCATCCATGTCTCTCGCATTGGAAGTTGCGCTAAGTTTAATTAAAAGCAATGGTTTTGCAGTGGCGAACGTTGCATCACTACCATTGGTTGGTATACCACCAAATAATTGAGTTGATTAACAATAGGTGCCTAAAAAAGTAACTAAGCATAAAAGATAATAACAAAAAATAAATCAAATAATTTCCGGCT
>JBBQYS010000226.1:0-3026 GCA_038208485.1 Chitinophagales bacterium | reverse complement strand
GTATAATTGAAATAATGAATAGACTGTGTATTTATCCGAAAGACATTCAGGTAATCACAGGCAGAAGCGACAGGTATGGCAGAAATCTTATTAAGAAGATTAAGGACCACTTCAGTAAACAACAACACCAGGTTGTTACGGTTGATGAGTTTTGCCAGTACATGGGCTTGCAACATGAAGTTGTTGCAAAGCAACTAAGATAGGTTGAGAACCTTATCTTCGCTAAAGCTGTGGGAGGGTAAAACACACTCTAAGGTGAACAACATTTTTTCTCTTGTTAATTGTGCGTTTGCACTTCTTTTACTCATTCCTGTTGCCTATTTGTTGCCCCATCTTCGTAAACCCTTGATAGTAAAGGGAACTGTACTTTTTGTCACGGAAACTTAGAATAGTGCGGCAACTAAGCGTTTCATCTCTATTGCCGGATGCGGAAGATGATAGTTACACCAAATTACTGAAAGCAGATGATGAAAATGTTTGGTTGCTTATAAATGCTCACCTTGTGCAGTACAATCATAAAACAAAATTACCGGCGAAGATAACCGATCTCACCGCATGGCAACCGCAGCAGGTTTTGTTTGATGGCGAAAATATCTGGCTCATCTCCGGTAAAGATGGATTGTTGTACGGGTTGTCGTTGTAATATGATACTGATAAATTAAAAACCGGTTTTTATGACATTCGATGAAGCATTCAAAGCCCATATCCTGAACCAAAAAGTTGCCGGCTGGGGTTTTCAGCAACCAACCAAGGTACTGTTGCCTAATGGATTTTTTGCATTCCCCTGTGGTTATTTTACTGAATATGAAAATGGTTATAAAATGATGATCAGCGGGGAGTCATTAGGAACCACGCCTGTACAGGAAGCATTGATTTTAGACCCTGCCGGTGTACCCATTGTAAGAGATACGGAAGATATAAGATCGGGGGATCTTTAATAAATATTTAAAAACGAAAAGCACCATGAAAAAATTAATAACCATTTGTCTCCTTTTCCTGCTCAGCTTTACAATAAAGGCACAAACAGCAGATTGTAATTGCCCAAAACCCAAAGGAGGGAAGTTCGTTTATTTCTGTACAATGGTAGAGAATCAAGATAGTCAATACAAAAAAGAGCTTTTGCAAATGTCATGTGTAGATCATATAAAAGATTCGCCTGAAACGATAAAAGCTAAAGTACAATGCATGTGGAAAAAGTACTACGTAGAATTTGGATGCGATGATGCAGGGTTCCTGGTTCCGCAGGGAAATATTTTAAAGTATGCGGTTAACCAGGAGTTTGAATACTTTGTTGATGGGGTTGTGGAAGAATTTGGCCTGGATATTAATTTAAAAGATCCCGCTGATGAAAAGACCCTGTTAGATTTTGTTCTTGATGAAGTAAAGCGGTATAAAAAGAATCCGGAATATCAAGAAAAAGTAAAAGAGCTTGAAAAAATTTACAATCATTTAAAATTTGATCTATATGCATTGCATGCAAGTGAACTTACATCAAAACCACATTATCAATGGGGTGTAAAAATAATTTTAGCTAAGGATATCAGTTTAAAATATATTGGTGCTTACTCTTTAGTTAATGCCCCAACAAATGTGTATACCATTGTATTCGAAAATGATAAACTACTTATGAGTCTTAATGGCAGCAAGTATTCTGAGTTACATGCAGAATCTGAAAATACTTTTTTTCTAATACCTGAAACTGCTGTCCGGTATCGGTTTACAAAAAATAAAGAAGGCAAATACGATTTAACTTTTGGAAGCAATAAAGCAACAAAGGTTAATTAAAGTTTCAATGGAGCTCTTGAATATATCTATACAATCATTTAAAAAATGATCTTAAAGCAAAACACGCAAGTGAATTATAATAAAGCACAATGAAAAAACTAATAACCATTTGTCTCCTTTTCCTGCTCAACTTTTCAATAAAGGCACAAACCGCAGGCACTGTAGATTGTGATTGCCCTACTCCCAAAGGAGGGAAATTCCTTAATTTCTGTACACTGGTAGAGAATCAAGATAGTCGATATAAAAAAGAGCTTTTGCAAATGTCATGTGTAGATCTTATAAAAGATTCGCCTGAAACGATAAAAGCTAAATTACAATGCATGTGGAAAAAGTACTACGCAGAATTTGGATGCGATGATATAGAGTTCCTGGTTGCGCAGGGAAATATTTTAAAGTATGCTATTAACCAGGAATTTGAATTATTTGTTGATGGAGTTTCGGAAATTGGTCTGGATATTAATTTAAAAGATCCAGCAGATGGAAATACACTACTGGACTTTGTTTTGGATGAGGTTGAACGGTATAAAAAGTACCCTGATTTTCAGAATAAAACAAAAGAGCTCCAGGAAATTTATGATCATTTAAAATTTGATCTATATGCATTGCATGCAAGCGAACTTACCACAAAACCACATTATCAATGGGGTGTTAAAATAACTCTAGGGCAAGATATATTGAAAAGGTATGTAGGGAAATTTTCCCTTCAAATGGATACCGTTCAATTTTTAATTTCAATAACATTGGATAATGGAAAACTATTCCTTTCTGAAAACAATAAAAAGGCAAATGAACTGTTTGCAGAGACCGACAGAAAATTTTTCTCAGATTCAAATCCTAATTCCTATTATGAATTTATATTAAATAGCTCAACAGGTAAATATGATTTGACATACGAAAAATACCAGGCAAAACGACTTGATTGAAGAAAGAGGTTACGGACGTTTGAGCGGGGAGTCATTTCTAAAAGATTTGAAAGAAATAAAAAGCCTTTAATTTTAATGAGAGGATCGGGAACCAACAAGTGTAACCATCCTGCCATATGTATACTTAAGTAGTTTCACATGTTAAGGAAATAACAGGAAGAAATCAGGTAATGCTGGCTGTTGTATGGTCTTTCATTGCAATAGGTTTTTTAATCCCATAATAGAAGTATATTACGGCTTAATTTTTTTATTCTGGTAATTTACCTGTAAACTGTCCGGTAAGTTACACAAATGCTAAAATGATATCCAGTAATTGAT
>JBBQYS010000225.1:0-3059 GCA_038208485.1 Chitinophagales bacterium | reverse complement strand
GTTGCTTGTTTGCATCATTGGCAAATAATGGTTTCCATTCGTGAATAGTTGCTGTAAAAAAGTAGATTTTACCAGTTTCGTTGTATGATTTACGGACGGGTTTCAAACTTAAAAAATTTGGATTTTATTTTGCTGCCGATGACTCGTCCTAAAAAAAGTTTACAGGTTAATTAATTAAATCCTGTTATTCATTTACAGATATTACCCTGTTTGATTTTCTAAGGTAGGTTGTTTCCTGTAATAGTTTTTCCATAATCGTTTATGATCTAGTTTTTTATTCTCATGTACGGTTGTTGGTGTACGATTGCCTATACTCATATGTGGCCTGGCATCATTGTATAAGTTGATTGCTATTTGTAATTGCTTCTTTGCTTCTATTAGGTTATCTTTTTGGTAATGGTTAAGATATTCTTCTTTTAAGATTCCGTTTACTCTTTCTGCAATTGCATTTTCCAGAGGGTCTCCATTTTCCGTCATACTGATTTTGATTTCATTGTTTTGCAATAGCTTTACATATTTCCCACTGCAATATTGTATTCCTCTGTCACTATGATGTGTAAGCTGCAATGGACGATCAACCCCGCCAAGGGCTGATAAGGCCATTTGCAGCGCCTTAACGCTCTCAATAGCTTCCATTGTATCGGCTACATTATACCCAACTATTTTACGGGAGTAAGCATCTGTAATCAGACTAATGTAAAGATGCTCGCCCGTTTCAATTTTCCAGTAAGTGATATCGCTAACCCATAACTGATTAATAGATCTGGGAATGAATTCCCGGATCAGGTTGGGATATTTTCTAAGCCAATGATTAGAATAAGTAGTTTGTATTTTTCGCTTTCTTTTTCTGATCAGCAGCTTATTAGCAGCAAGAAGGTCAAATAAAGCATCTCTTCCCATTTTAATACAATGCTCCATCATAAATGGCTCTAGTAAACCATAGATTTTTCTGGTGCCTAATACCTTGTGTTTTTTCCTTATCTCCTTTACCTCTTTTATTATCAGCAAATCCGCTGTTTTTGAGTCTTCTGCTTCCCATGAGTGCTGATAAAATGCCTGGCGTGTGATACTAAATAACCTGCAAATACGGGATAGACCTACCTGAGTGTATTTGCATTTTAATTCATGGATTACCTGGTATTGGGCTTTTTTCTAATGGGGATTTTTAGCTCTGCCTCAGCAATCTCTATCATCCTGCGATAGCCTTCAGCTAATAGCCTGGCATCTTCAAGCTCTTTTCGTAAAAGCACAATTTGCTTTTGCTCTTCCGTCAGGATTTTAGTATTTGTAGATTTTGTTTTCAAACTATCTTCATTTTCAAAACGAAGATAAGACACTCCGGTTCTTCTATTCACTCCAGGCAAGTAGCCAAGCTTGCGAAGCCAGGCATGAATTAAACTATGGCAACTTAATTCGTATTTCCGAACCAAATCTGCCATCTTCAATCCGTCAATAATATGCTCTTTGCATATCTTATGACGCAATTCTAAACTGTAAATTCTTCGTTCAATAAATTGACTTTGTATTTGCATTAAGTTTAACTTTTAGCGTAAACTATTTTAGGACAAGACACGATGTTTGCGATTCCGTTTCGTGTGCCACGAACCGGGGCGAAGTAGAATAAACAAGCATTCTCTAAAATTTTGGCGGACAACCGCCACCAAATACAAATGTTATTGCTTTAATTTGTTTACTCTTTTTTATCGCTATCATGTCTTACAAAAAAAATACATCTGCAGAACTCTGGCAAACCACCCACAACTGGTTAATGGTTTCTGGCAATGCTGTAAATAAAAAATATTGCAGGGAAGAAGTAAGTACACACCCCGATTATCCTTCATTAACTGCCGTTACCGATTTCCTGGATACAGGTGGCATGGAATACAACGCAGTACAGGCAGATGCTTCTTACATCACGGAATTTAATTATCCCTTGCTGGCGCATATTAAACAACCAGGCCACGAGTATATGCACCTCATCAGCCATTCAGGTGAATGGGATAGTGAAAAAGAGATTACAAAAAACTGGACTGGCATCGTGTTGTACCCGGATGGCGGCGCCCGATGGCAGCACAAAGAACATGACGCATACCGCCTTAAGCAGCAGCGTAACCGGGTATGGCAAATAGCAGCCGTTCTGTTTGCATCCGGCATCTTCACGCTGTTAGTTTACAATAACCCCAATCCTGTTTATGCAATGATGGGCATACTAAGCCTTACAGGTATAGTATTAAGTACCTGGATAACCGGAACCGAACTGGGTGTGCAGAACAGCATTGTAAAACAGGTTTGTGGAGCAGTGGGTAAGGGTGGCTGCGAGAAGGTTTTGAAAACGAATTATGCCAATGGCTTTGCAGGGCTTACTACAGGTGATCTTGCCCTCATTTATTTTACCACACAGTTTGCTACTTTTATAGGCACGGCTATTTACCCCGCCATGTTTAGTGCAATGCTGCTGGTAAGTTTTACAGGTATAGTGGTAGCTGGCTGGAGCATTTATACACAGGCCGTTACCCTAAAACAAGGGTGTGCCTTATGCCTCGGCATAGTGGCCGTATTGCTCTTGCAATTTGTGTTGGCGGTATTTGTTGCTGCTAATACTGGCATTCTTAGCATGTTTAACTGGCAGGCAATTGCATCCTTTGCAGCGCTTGCCTGTCTTGCCGGCCTTATAGTACAACCTATCAAACAATTGCTTACAGATAACCATACAAATACCCAAAAACTGGCGGAGCTTAAAAAATGGAAACTGGATGCCGGCTTATTTTTAGCACAATGGCAACAGGAGCAAAAGATAGATACTACTGAATGGGAAAATGATTTAATTATTGGAAACCCGCAAGCTCCTGTTAAAATTATAGTGGCCTGTAACCCCTATTGCGGGCCATGCGCAAAAGCACATGAGCAATTGGACGACATGCTGGAAAAACATAAAAATAAACTGTGTGTGCAGCTAAGATTGTTATGCAATGCGCAAGATGCGCTGGACAAACGTACCATAGCCTTAAAAGCCATTTTACAAAAAGCGATAGAATTGAATGATAACGCACAAGTAGCAG
>JBBQYS010000224.1:0-3162 GCA_038208485.1 Chitinophagales bacterium | reverse complement strand
ATGACAATCGCTTTAGTTCGAAGGTGTGATGGTTTGCACTGAACAATTAAAAAAAGAGAAATACCCATCAAAATGTATAATACAGTCCACACCGGACTAAAAACAGCAGCTGGAGGATTAAACGAGGGTTTATCCAGCGCTTTAAACCATGGGTTGTCACCCGTTCCTGAAAAGAGCGCGGAAAGACCTCCAATTGCAATAGGCAACGCAAGGCAAGCCAAAAACTTTAGAATCGTGGAAAACTTCAAATTTTAATTTTTTATGTGAGCTTTAAGTTTCAAGATAGCCCCTCAAAATTTTAAAAGAGTGTTGACCTAATGCTTTTAACGCTATCAACAATAAAGGCTTACAATGGTTCACAACAATAACAGGAAGTACAATAGCACTATTTCATTTAAATGATTTAGCTCAAAATTGCACTTATTAGTACGCAAGGGATAAAAAAGTGCATTTATTTTTTTGGTACCACACTGTAAATCTCTTATGAGTCATTGTTCCCGCACGTGCGCATGTGCGTCAACTTAAGAATTCAATAATTTCGCTAAAACCCTTACCTGGAGATGGTTTGAAGCGAATGAGTCTTAAACAAGGCATTAGAATAAATATAAATTGATTCACGGGAAATTATGCGGTAAAAGCTGCCACGCAATATGCAGTACAAGGGAGTGACCCCGGATGGCCGGGACAAATGCCCCGTACGAACGCATAGGCGTCAACTTAACTTTTACATTTTAATATTGTTAGTATCATATTTTCTCTTGTATTTCGTTTCTCATAGCAACATTTCTCAAAAGCCAGTCTGGTAAATTTCCTCTTACTCATAGCTAATATCTCAATAAAGTTCTCGCAGAACCATGCAAACAATTTAATGATGCTAATTACTTTCTCTTCTGTTGATTTTATCATCTTGTTCAATACTATCAAATACAATTTTTTGCAAAACAATGTTACAAACAACAACATCAGATAGATACAAGTTTTAACTCTGTGTTCATTTGTGCATTCATCATGAAGCAGTTGCTGCATACCCAATCCGGATGTTTTCCAGGATTTGAAAATAATCTCTATTTGCCATCTTACGCGGTAAGCATTCAAAACATCTTCTGTTGACCAGGTTTCTTCATCTACAGTAGTGATATATACATTATACTCCAGCCAGATATAATATTCTTCACTATGATTTAATCTTTTGTCTCTGTCGTGTTTTGCCTTCCGTTTTTTTTCTGCTGCCACCTCTTTAGGTACAGGAAGCATGACTAATCTCACCATCACTTTTTTCTCGCCTATCAGTACCCAGCGGTCCACTTTTTTTCTCGCTTTCAACAAGCTTTTAAGAGCGATTTCAGTTCCATTTAGGTCGTACAATTTTACGCCAAAACGCAGTCTGGATAAGAAGTGTACGCCAATGCCTGCTAGTTCTTTAAAGGTGGCTAAGGCAAAGTAACCAAGGTCTCTTATAACTAAATCGCCCTCGCTGCACAAGGGTATAATATCGCCACTGGCAGCCTGGTCATTCCTTGTAAATCCGCTTAATGAAAATCTCAAAAATTGCATCGTCTTTAAATCAAGAATGGTCTGAATACGAGCTACTGCTTTTTGCATCCCCCTTGAACAATTGCCTGGAAAAGACTGAGCTAAACAGTCTGGCAATTTAAGATTGGTGCTATCTTGCAACAACACCTTACCGAAGCTTTTAAAAATCAAACTGCCTTTCAGCGCTTCGGCTTTCTTCGATACAGCTTTTTGCAGCAAATCTTCAGAAAAGGCAACTGTTTGTTCACCCATTCTTTTAAATAAAGCCTGCTTAGTCACTTTCTCGCCTGACAGCTTTTCAATTTGTTCAGCCCAGTGACTATAGGTGTTCTTCTTGTTAGAGAAACTCATAATAAGACCGAGTACAAATTCAAAAGGTGGAACTTTTTTAGCCGTTCGTTTTGTGAAACCTGTTTTCTCAGCCACCTTTTTTATAGTCTTCTTATCAAAGAAATTCTCAAAGCTTTGTTTTACTTTGCGCATGGAATAGCTGCTTGTTTTCATCTTGCTGGATGTTTTTACACAAGTAGCTATTTCCTTTTAAATTAAACATCAAATCTGGATAACTTTTTTTCCTCTGAAACCTTTATCCACACAGCTTTTTAGCCATTTTACTCCTTTTTTAAGTTGACGCCTATGCGCGCCATAGGGGCCAATGTTGCCAACCATTATACCAAATTGGCTAAGCATAAAAGGCGTTTACCTGCCGACGCTGCAAATCTTGCATGGTTTACTTTAGAGGAAGAGGAAGGTATAGAATACTTTATGGCAATGAATTTGGCTGGAGATTATGCCAGTGCCTGCCACCACGTAATTCATGAAAAAATAGCAAAACAGCTGGGCCATACACCTTTAACTATGGTAGAGAACCACCACAACTTTGCCTGGAAGGAACTGTATGACGGGCGGGAAGTGATTGTGCACAGAAAGGGAGCTACCCCTGCGGGCAAAAATGTTTTAGGCATCATTCCCGGCAGCATGACTGCACCGGGATTTATTGTGAAAGGTAAAGGTGAAACGGCCTCGATAAATTCAGCATCGCAAGGTGCAGGCAGGGTAATGAGTCGTACCGCAGCTTTAAACAATATAACAGCCAAAATGCTGAAGGAAGAACTTGGAAAGCACAATGTAAAATTAATTGGTGGTGGTTTAGATGAAGCACCTTTCGCTTACAAAAACATTCATGAAGTAATGAATGCTCAGAAAAACCTTGTGGATACGGTTGGTACCTTTACTCCAAAAATTGTAAAAATGGATGATACACCTCCACGCAACAGGCAAAAGCGCAACCCAAACATGGGTGAATAATGTTGCTTATTAAACCAACCTTTTTTTTCGTTTTGGGGCTATCATCTTTTAAGCTGATCCGGGCAACAGTTCGGGCTGTTCGCTACAAATCCGCCACACAGCCAGCGCACAAACCTTCAGCGTGTTTTCCACTACCATCCCGCAGCCATTCACCTAAAGTAACCTGGTTAAACACTGCTTGCCCACCTATGCAAAACTGCTTTTGCCTCGTCCGAAAAACCTGCAATATCCTCTTCAGTTATTTGCCCATCAGCAAATATGGCTGCAACAGTTTGCAGGTATCTTGACCCTGTTAGGCCATCATATCTTCTTGCTATATGT
>JBBQYS010000223.1:0-3252 GCA_038208485.1 Chitinophagales bacterium | reverse complement strand
TTAAACAACCATGTTGTGCTGCGCACAATTTTTTCAACACAAAGCCCACGAAGGTTTTACAAAGGGCACAAATAATAATTATGTGTGAGAATGAAATATCTAAAATAGTTTTCGAAGCGGGGCTTAAAATTCATCGATTTCTTGGCCCTGGATTATTAGAAAGTAGCTATGTCGCCTGTCTTTACTATGAGATAAAAAAAGCTGGCCTTGTCGTAAAAAAAGAGATGTCACTTCCGATAATTTACGAAGAAGTTCAATTGGAAGTGGGGTATAGATTAGACCTCATAATTGAAGGCAAAGTGATCATAGAAGTAAAGGCTGTTGAATCATTACAAAAAGTTCATAAATCCCAGGTTTTAACTTACCTGAGACTTTCCGGATGTAAATTAGGATTACTGATAAATTTTAATACTGAGCTTTTCAAAGATGGTTTCAAAAGGGTGATTAATGGAAATCTTGATGATGAGGAAAAATAGTAAGATAGTGGCCTTTGTGTTTTTCTTTGTGGCCTCTGTGTTAAAAAAATTCAACCGCAGGTTGATCAAATAAATAAAATGAATAAAATAAAACCATACCTCCGCTTATCAGGTCTTGAGCCGCTTATCGTGCGGCCGGAGTCTAATTTTGTAAACGTAGGTGAACGTACAAACGTTACAGGAAGTAAAATGTTTGCCCGCCTCATCAGGGAAGGAGATTACGAAGCAGCACTTTCTGTAGCCAGGCAACAGGTAGAAAATGGCGCCCAGGTTTTAGACGTAAATATGGACGATGCATTGTTGGAAGGCGTTTCTGCCATGACCACTTTTCTAAACCTGCTGCAGGCGGAACCGGACATTGCCCGTATCCCAATTATGATAGATTCTTCAAAGTTTGAGATCATACAAGCCGGACTAAAATGTGTGCAGGGAAAATGCATTGTGAACTCTATCTCCATGAAAGAAGGAGAAGAAATGTTTATAGAGCAGGCATTTATTTGCAAAAGTTTTGGTGCGGCCGTAATCGTAATGGCTTTTGATGAAGTTGGCCAGGCAGATACCAAAGAAAGAAAAATAGAGATCTGTTCCAGGGCATATGATATTCTTGTAAACCAGGTTGGTTTTGCTCCACAAGACATCATATTCGATCCAAATATTTTTGCAATAGCAACGGGAATAGAAGAGCATAATAACTATGCAGTAGATTTTATAGAAGCTACCAGGGAAATTAAAAAACGCATGCCACTTACCAGGGTCAGTGGTGGTGTAAGCAATGTCTCTTTTTCCTTCCGGGGAAATGATCATGTAAGAGAAGCAATTCATGCAGTTTTTTTATATCATGCGATCAGGGCAGGAATGGATATGGGTATTGTGAATGCCGGGCAAATGGTGGTTTATGATGAAATAAAACCAACCCTAAAGCAGCTTTGTGAAGACGTTATTTTAAATAAAAATAATGACGACAACGGTGCAACCGAAAAACTGATACAACATGCTGAAACAGTAAAAGCAAAAGGAAAGGAAATAATAAAAGATGATAGCTGGAGAAGAGAATCTGTAGAGCAAAGAATGTCGCATGCTTTGGTAAATGGCATCACAGAATTTATAGATGCAGATACAGAAGAAGCGAGGGTGAAATATCCAAAACCACTTGATGTTATAGAAGGTCCTTTAATGGATGGGATGAATGTGGTTGGTGACCTGTTTGGTGCCGGAAAAATGTTCCTGCCCCAGGTGGTAAAAAGTGCCCGTGTAATGAAAAAAGCCGTGGCAGTTCTTACGCCATATATAGAGCAGGAAAAAGAAGACCGTAAGCAGGCACATGCTGCAGCCGGTACGATAAATGAAGAATCTGCCGGTGCGCCAAAAATATTATTAGCCACCGTGAAAGGTGACGTGCATGACATCGGAAAAAATATTGTTGGCGTTGTACTCGGTTGCAACGGCTATGATATTATTGACCTTGGCGTAATGGTGTCTACCGATAAAATTCTGAGCGAAGCAGAAAAAAACAATGTAGATATCATCGGTCTTAGTGGCCTCATTACTCCTTCGCTGGATGAGATGGTACACATAGCACATGAAATGAAAAGACGAAACCTGAACCTGCCCCTGATGATTGGTGGTGCTACTACAAGCAGGATGCATACAGCAGTAAAAATTGCTCCCGAGTATGAGCATGGGGTTGTACATGTTTTAGATGCCAGCCGCAGTGTGACTGTTGCCGGAAGTCTTTTAAACAAGGAACAGAAAATTATATTCCTGGATAAAACAAAAGTAGAATACGATAAACTCAGGGATGACTTTGCCAATAAAAAAACAGGCAAGCAAATGCTGAAGTTTGAAGCAGCGCAAGAAAATGCCTTTACACCTGCAGATAAATACTACGAGCCTGAGACACCTGTATTTACCGGCAATAAAATCTTTGAAAATTATCCGTTGGATGAACTTGTTCCATACATAGACTGGCAGCCATTTTTTATAGCCTGGGAAATGCATGGAAAGTTTCCCGCCATTTTAACTGATAAAGTGATAGGCAAAGAAGCAACTATATTGTACCATGATGCAAAGAAATTATTACAACAGATCGTAGATGAAAAATGGCTAAAAGCAAGAGCTGTAATTGGTTTCTGGCCGGCAGAAAAAACTGAAGCAGACACTGTTCAACTTACTACTGATACAGGAAAAATAAACCTGGAATTTTTGCGCCAGCAAATAAAAAAAGCCGCCGGACAACCCAATCTTTCCCTTTCAGATTTTGTATTGGAAAAAAATGATCACCTTGGTGCATTTAGTGTAACGATAGAAGGAATAGAACCACACATTGCAGCGTTCGAAAAAAACATGGATGATTATGGAAAGATCATGCTGCAGGCTTTGGCAGACAGGCTGGCAGAGGCTTTTGCAGAATTGATGCACTACAAAACACGAACAGAGTTCTGGGGCTATAGCAAAGATGAACAGCTGACCGAAGAAGACCTGATCAAAGAAAAGTATCGTGGAATTCGTCCGGCACCGGGCTACCCTGCTTGCCCGGATCATACAGAAAAATATAAATTATTCTCACTGCTAGGCGGACAAGAAAATACTGGAATAGAACTTACAGAATCTTTGGCAATGTACCCCGCGGCTTCAATCTGCGGCTGGTATTTTGCGCACCCGGAAAGTAAATATTTTGGTGTTGGGAAAATTGAAGCAGATCAGTTTAAAGATTACACCAAAAGAAAAGGAATGGAAGAAGAAGACATGCGCAGGTGGTTGAGGCCAATCATGTAAT
>JBBQYS010000222.1:0-3270 GCA_038208485.1 Chitinophagales bacterium | reverse complement strand
TTTGCGCCTCCTCCAATGTCATCGAAAAATCACCATCATACCGGGCACCACTAAAATCACCGGTCTCGCCAATACTAAGCCGGAAAATCTTATCAATAGTTGAGTAAGTAAAATCAAGGTCTTTTTTATTTGCCATATAATAATTTTTAATTAATAACCCGCCACATTTTGGAGCGTCGTTTGAAAGATAGTTTATTTAGTATTATCGGTGTTAAAATCTTTACGCAGAGCCTGCTATCTTTCTGACAAGAAAAAAAAGTAATACATAATAAGCCAGGCCTGTGAGTGTAAATAAGCTACCTTCCCCCCTACTTATGGTTACCATGCAATTTGATACGTTGATAGATAGCTACCTCAGCAACAAGGCAGGCATTGATAAAAATTTTCTCTCCGAAAAACTAGCTAAAGGCCTGCAGCAAAATATCCATCAATTACACGCTGCCAACAAAATGACACAAGCTGGCATTGGGAATGCCTCCGTAAAAGACAGCAATCAAAAAATGAGAGGCGACAAGATATCCTGGCTTGATAAAACCAATAACAATGCCTTTGAGCAGGAGTTTTTAGAACTCGCCGAAAGTTTCATTGCACATCTCAACAGCAGTTGCTACACCGGTATCTGCAATTACGAATTTCATTATGCCATTTACGAAGCAGGTAGTTATTATAAAAAGCATATCGACCAGTTTCAATCAGATAACAAAAGAAAATTTTCCTTTATCAATTACCTGAACGATGACTGGATGGAAACAGACGGCGGCCAGCTACACTTATACCATGATGGAGGAGTACAAAAAATACAACCCCAATCAAAAACCGCGGTATTCTTTAAAAGCAATGAAATGGAGCATGAAGTGGTGCTCTGCAAACGCAGCCGAATGAGCATCAGTGGCTGGTTGAAAAGCAGTTAAGTTTATAACTCTGATACGTCACTGTTCGTAGCCCAAGCGGCCATACCCACGGCGAAAAAGTAATGTGAACGCATTTCTTTGCAAATCGAATAGGCAACTAAGAAATGTAAAGTTGTTTCTTTGTAACGGGAACATGTTATTTACGCCTTGGTCTCTTTTTTAGTTGCTATGTTCAGTTGTTGGTGGAAGTACACTTGTTACAACAGAATCTTTGATGCTTACCCAGGTATTAGCCAGTCCAACTGTTTTCACCAATGCATTGAACACTTTTGCATTATCCGGATGAAGACGTATGCAGCCATGAGAGGCTTTGGTACCCAATTTTGCAAAACTGCCCGTTGTGGTACCGTGTATAGCATACCCATTTCTAAGAAAAACAGCATAAGGCATATTGCCCAATCCTTTATAATTACCCCCCGGATATTTTCTGGAAGTGTACTTTGTAAGCAAGGGACCTAGCGGACGAAGACTCATTACCGGTGTCTCATATTTTTTCTTTCCTGTAGATACTTTAAAACTATCCTTCAGCTCACCCAGCAGGTACAGATACATCAGCTGTTTCGATTTATCAATTTCTGCATACAACAGGCAATCCTTTTCCCGGCAGGTTATTTTTTCAGCTGTATCTTTTTTAGCAGCCAGAAAAGAATCTACCGCCTGAATGTTTTCACGGATGATGGCTTTTTCTTCTTCCGAAAAACCAGGTTCGTTTGTCAGCCTTTTTTTCATGGTATCCAGTTGCATCATTAACAACGAGTCCCTCTCTAATATCGTTTCAATATTCATCAACAGGGCTTCCAGTGAATCAACGCCTGGTATATAGCCAGGTTTATCAAATATATTTTGCTCCTGTTGTCCATCGTCAGCGCTGTTACGAAGTACAGAATCCCTGAACGCTTCATACTTTATTTTAAGCGCCTCAGCTTTTTTTTCTTTTTGTTTTAAAGAGCATGATCCTATTAAAGAAACCAACACGACAGTAACACTAATCACAATACCCTTCATTTTCAAAATAATTATTTTATTTAAATGTGACAGAAAGAAAGACTTTCTGTATTATTAGTTTTCCTTTTGTCTCTTTTTCCTTTCCAATATTACCTGGTGGGCTTTCTCTGCGGCTGCTTCAATTTCTAAAAGCTCAGCTTCATCCAAATCCACATCAGTACTATCAGCCAAAGTTACATTACCATTTTCCAACAGGGCTTTTTCCTTTGCTTTTGCCTGTTTTTTAAAGTATCCCTTGAATAAAAAATTATTCTGTAGTGCTTTCATATTTTCACTGAAGCCATATGCAGCATCATTAATGGTTCCCATGGTAACATTTGCACTTGCGGCTGTACCTTCCAGACTTTTTGCCAGGTTATCAGTATATAATAATCTACCTACTGACCCATTGCCATTTTTAATATTACTGGTAATGTCAGCAAGAGACGCTGTTATTTTTTGTGCATTATTAGATGTCCCTTCCAGTGATCTGGCAAGATCATCGTTGGTCAGCAACCTGCCCAGGCTACCTTTTCCTTCTCTGATCTGTACGGTTATGGCGGCCAGTTCAGTTGATATGACCTGTGCATTATTTGCTACAGCTGTTATCTTCGTATCAAAATCCACCGGGTTGACAGTTAATATTTTTCCGCCTTTGGGCAGCAAAGAAGAAGTGGCATCACCGGAAGTAATAACAAGCAACTTATCTCCCATCAATCCGTCAGAGCCGATGCTGGCAATTGAAGTGGTTTTTAAATAGGGCTTGATCTTCGATTGCAATACCATATTTACCCGGATTTCTGAATCAGATACAAAAAATATCTCCTCCACGGTACCTACGTTAATTCCTGCTAACCGTATATTATTTCCTTCCCGCAGGCCACCCACATTGTTAAAGGTGCCATAGATATGAAATGTATTTCCAAACAGGTTTTTCTTCTTCCCGATTATATAGACGCCTGCCACCAGGAGCAATAGACCCAACACAGTAAAAATGCCTATCCTTGTTTTTTGTGAAGTTGTTGTTTTCATAATAATTTATTTAAAAAATGAATTCACCAGTTTATCAGTTGAATTTTCCAGTTCATCATAACTGCCTTCAGCAATAAAGGAACCATCATTCAGCACTAAGATCCGGTCGCCTGTAATTTTTGCACAGGAAATATCGTGGGTGATTATCAAGGAAGATGTCTGGTATTTTTTCTGCATCTGCAGTATCAGCTCACTAATCTCCCTCGACGTTATCGGATCAAGTCCGGTAGTTGGTTCATCATAAAGCATAATCTCAGGTTGCAGGATAAGTGTACGGGCAAGACCGATACGTTTGCGCATACCACCTGACAGATCAGAGGGCATCATATCAATTGCATGTGAT
>JBBQYS010000221.1:0-3315 GCA_038208485.1 Chitinophagales bacterium | reverse complement strand
AAACATTCTTTGATGTCAACTACTTTATCAAAAAAACCTTTGGCATGGAAACCGGCTACTGCTGCCCCCCCACCCCCCGAAGGGGGGATTTTAGAGTCTGATTGTGTAAGCCCCTTTGTTATATTCGCATCTTTTGATATTTCTATTGTTGAAGTCTCTTCGAAAAGTTGGGCTTGTGTGTTGAGAAGCCCCTCCTTCGGAGGGGTTTGGGGAGGCTTCTCTTTTGTAAACTCCTTGTTCCCAAAAGTGTATTCAATCTTATTTCTGTAATGTCTGGTTTCAGCTGCGCCTAAAATCGGCAAACATTCAGGCAATGCCACTTTGCCGATTCTTTTCAGCGTTTCTTCTACCTGCCGGTGTTTGTATTGTAACTGTTTTTCATATGGCAGCATTTGCCATTGACAGCCGCCGCAAACACCAAAATGAGAACAAAACGGGGTAACCCTGTGGGCCGATAAAGAATGAAAATGAATAGGAACAGCTTCGGCCCAGTCTTTTTTATTTTTCATCAGCCGTACATCCACCACATCGCCGGGTACCACATTTTCAATAAAAATCACTTTGCCATCAACTTTGGCCAGTGATTTTCCGCCTGCGGCATAATCTTCAACCAGTAACTTTTCGAGTATGATATTTTTCTTTTTTTTTCTCATTTTATATATAAAATGCTGTACAATTCAGGACTGAGTTTATAATCAAAAAATTGTTTGCAAATGTATTGTTATAGACAGGACAAAACTTTTTTTAGTAAAAAGTATTTCGTCACATTAATAATATTAATCAAAAAGCTTCAGGTAAGGCTCAAAAACGAATTTCCTGTTTCGCTCGGTAACCCCTACTTGCATTAACCATTCTTTTTCTTCAAAAATTACTACCAGGGCATTAGCTGCTTTTGTACTCAAGCCACATGCTTTTTCAACACTTTTAACTGAAATCACAGGGTGTTTAAATAAATGAGTTAATAGCTTCATCCCGCTATTACTCCGACGGCCTAGTTCGCTCTGTATTTCATTCTCTAAACCTGCTTTTAATTCTAAAATCTTAGTTAACGTTTGTACAGCTTTACCGGCTGATTCTTCAACACCTACCAGAAAATAGCGCAACCAATGAAGCAGATCATTTTTTTCTCTTACCCTTGTAAGATTGTCATAGTACAAAGACTTATTCTTTTCAAAGAAAGCACTCAGGTATAATAATGGCTTTTCAAGTATGTTCTCTGATACCAAATACAGTGTAATTAAAAGCCGTCCTATTCTCCCATTTCCATCCAGAAAAGG
Source organism: Chitinophagales bacterium (assembly GCA_038208485.1). GTDB lineage: Bacteria > Bacteroidota > Bacteroidia > Chitinophagales > Chitinophagaceae > Ferruginibacter. The sequence continues at coordinate 2,038 of JBBQYS010000221.1, read as the reverse complement.
GTGAATAGTTTCAAACTGATAATGAGCAAGCCCGATCCTTACCAAAGCTGGTACTTGAATTTGATCATTATGAAGAAAATTTTCTAAATCACTCATTAAGGGGTTTACATAATTGTCAGCCGGGGGAATAAAAAGGGCATCTGCTAAAGAAGCTCCCCCAATCCAGTTTTGGCTTTTACGAAATTCTCCAGATGATTTATGTTCTCCCCTTACTCCATTCATTAACTCTTTATGTGCTTTTTTTAGCAAACGAGAGGATAATGGAAGTTTTTTCAATTGTTCAATAGCATCATTAAATGCAACAGTATAATTGTTAACCTCAATCCAGTCATTTCTTCTTTCAGGTTCTATTTCTTCAACAGGTAACAATGCCTCATTCATATTGGTTTGTGTGCCTTCAATTCTGCTTGAAACAACTGCCTCTTTGGTAACGTGTAATTGAATGAACAATTCAATATTTGGTACCAGCCTGGCAAAAGAATTTAACTCGCCTAACTTAATAGAAGCTTTTTCTAACAGCGTATTAAGTGTAGCATCTTTCCAATTCCATTGTAAATTAATTTCCGATGGTACGAAGTATCGATAATTCAACCCCTTTTCAAAATGACCAGCTTTAAATTGCTCTAGTGATTGGTTCTGTTTGTTCATGTATCAAAAATAAACTTATTTTTTACTTAGTTTACTTTACGAGACGAAAATAAACTTAACTTATTCTAAGGTTACTTTATGAGACAACCTAGAAAAAGAATAAAAAATGGGTTTTAAACTGATAATCAGACCATCATGACCGACAAGAAAACCTTATTAGAACGGGACATTTGTTCCAAATTCCTCACACCTGCATTACAAATAGCAGCATGGCAGCAACAATAATATCAATAACAGGATCCATCTGCTATTTTTTGAAACTTTTCAAAATGAAAAATGTGGAGAGCAGAGCCAAAAGCCATACCTACTAATAAAGAAGAAATAAATGAATTGCCATTCGATGAATCAATTAAATGGACTTCAGCAGGTATTCTTCTGAATTTCTTTCAGGACCATTAACCGGAACAGGTAGGTTTAAACTTTTTGAAATAGTATATAAACAAATTACTACTTATTACAACCTGGGTTTTTTATAGAATAAGCAGGAAGATGGAACATAGCTCAATTGCTATTTTTCCAAATTGAAAGTTAGCAGGAAATCTTTCAAAATACTGCCATGTAGAAAAATTTGCAAAAACTGCAACTCTGCATATTTCAATTGCAAAATTCAATTAGTGATGAGGGTTTTACAGAAGTAGTTTGGTGCTGTAGTTCAGGAGATATTTTAAAATTATTCAGTAATCGTATAATAAATATTTAAGTAACCAATAAACTAAAAAATATGAAAAAGATTATTTTTTTAGCACTCGTTACTGTTTTATTTATTACAGCCTGCAAAAAAGATAAAAATGGCCCTGTCGTTTCCGAAAGATTTCAATTCCTTACAACTGGGCAATGGAAAGTATCGGCTTATAAAAATGACAGCAATAGCGATGGCGTATTTGAAACAGATTTATATGCATCTATCCCATCCTGTAGGAAAGATAATTTTTCAGTATTTAAAGCTGATGGCACAATAATAGTAGACGAAGGTCCGACTAAATGTGATCCTGGTTATTCACAGACATTTCTTGGTGACTGGAGATTTGCTGACAATGAAAATACAATATGGATTAATGGTGGGCCCCGTAATATAGAGACCTTTACTTCCACCATATTACGTATAACAAGCATATCTCCGGGAACTGGTCCGGGTATTTTTGAAGAAATATATAGCAGGCAATAAATTTTTTTAATTGACTTTCAAAGAACGGATATATCATCAACAATAAACTAAAATAAAACTTTACTTAATAATAAAACTAACAGCATGAAGCAAATTATTCTTTTCCTGTAATTGGGTAAAATTAAGTTTATAGCAGAAAGCGAAATAATTTTTTTAAAAAATTATTTACATTATGAAAAAATTAAATTTCTCAAACCAGCCAGTTATCATCATAGTGGTTTTTCT
>JBBQYS010000220.1:0-3323 GCA_038208485.1 Chitinophagales bacterium | reverse complement strand
AGCCACCGCAGCTCCAATAAAAAATAATTTTAAAAGTATCCTGGTTCCCTTGTTTTGTATCTTTTTTGAATACAGGAAAAGTATCCATACTAACAAAGCAGGTATAAAGCCCAGCAGTATATAAAGTTTTATTTTAGCAATCAGCATAAAACTTAAAGTAGCTATTACTATATTTTTTAAAGTATAATCTTTTTGAATCAAAAAGCGGAAGGTTGAATAGGTAAGCCAACCTAATCCAAACAAACAGACGGTATCTTTAAAAATAGCTGAGCCCCAGATAAAAGTGCTGGGAATAAAAAGGGTAGCTACTGCAATGGCCCGGGTATATTGCGGAAAGTTTAGTGCAAAAGTGCGGAACAATGCCCAGACACCAGTGAAAGAAATAAAAGCAAATATAACGGCAGCAGGCAGATAAGTATTCAACGTAAAAAAGCTGACGAATGCACCCATGCTTGCAACGGTATAAGATGCCGGATCGCCATACCATTCCATCTGGCTGATATACTCATAATAAGCACCGTCTGTAGCATCGGGTATATGCAAAAGCAGGTTGACCCACTTTACACCCGATTCATTAAAAGCACTATTGATTATCCGGGAGTGATAAAAATAATTAAAGGTATCCCCCCCTTTGTAATAATAGGCATAAACAAGACCTATAAAAATGGCGCCAAATATTTTTACGGAAAGTGCCGGAATATAATATTTATGCCAGGGATGTTTTTTGGGGTATTTTTTATCACGGATCCGATAGGCCAAAGCATAGACAATTGCCAGTACGACCGGTAGTAATAAATAATCAAGTAAGGAAATGAATTGATATTGCAACTATTTGGCTTTTATTAGCCTTGCAATATTAATTGTTTTGGATTTGTAAATTAAAATGAAACGAAAAAAAATTAATACCATTTAAATGCCCAAAGTACTCCGTATTCTCAATAGACTAATTATAGGTGGTCCGTTGCTGAACGCCTCCTATCTTACCAAATATCTTTCCCCTGAATTTGAAACCTTACTGGTGGTGGGTGAGAAAGAGTCGCATGAAAAAGATGCCGGGTTTATTACCGACGCATTAGGCATTAAACCGCTCTATCTTCCCCAAATGGGCCGTTCCATTAATCCCATGCGGGACTATTCTGCCTTTCGGCGAATGAAGGATATCATGCGGGATTTTAAACCCGATATTGTACATACCCATGCTGCCAAGCCCGGGGCCATTGGCAGGATGGCTGCCCATCAGTTAAAAGTACCGGTAATTGTGCACACCTATCATGGGCATGTTTTTCACTCTTATTTCAATTCCACCAAAACAAAATTGATTCTTGAAGCGGAACGATATTTGGCTAAAAGATCCAGTGCTATTATTGCTATCAGTAATGCCCAGCAAAAAGAATTGGTGGAGGATTTTAAAATTGCCCCCGCCAATAAATTCAGGGTGATTCCCTTAGGGTTGGATCTGGAGAAATTTTCTCAAGACTATGCAACCAAGCGAAAGCAATTCAGAGATGAGTTTAGCCTTGCAGATGATGAAATAGCTATTGCTATTATTGGACGATTGGTACCGGTTAAAAATCATGATTTGTTTCTGGAAGCTTTAAAACATGTGTTGAATAATACAACCAGAAAGGTGAAGGCATTTATTGTTGGCGATGGCGAAACAAGACAGGCACTTGAAGCAAAGGCAAAAGAACTAGGTATTTTATTTACAGGTGAGAAAGATACTAATCATCCTCATCCACTAGTATTTACTTCCTGGCGGAGTGATGTGGATGTTATTAATGCAGGAGTTGATATAATTGCTCTTACCTCCTTCAATGAAGGAACACCAGTAAGTTTGATTGAAGCACAAGCAGCCGGCAATCCAATTGTATCAACCAGTGTTGGAGGAATTAGTGATGTAGTGTTGGAAGGGAAGTCGGGATTGCTTTCCCCGGTCAAAGATCATCAGCAATTTTGTACTAACTTATTGGAGCTGGTCAATAATGATGAATTAAGAACCAGTTTATCAAAACAGGGAAATGCATTTGTAAAAGAACAATTCAGCTATCAGCGATTGATGAAAGATATGAGCAGCTTATATCATGAATTACTAGCCAACAAAAAATAAGAATGGGTTTATTTAGTAGAAAGAAAAGTGGGCAACCGGCGGATTTCAGTTTATTGAAAACAGATATGCATTCGCACCTCATACCCGGAGTGGACGATGGAGCAAGGGATATGGAAACATCTTTGGAACTTATCCGCGGCATGCAGGAATTGGGGTATTCTAAAATTATTACTACGCCACATATTCTCTGGGATATGTATAAGAATACCAGCGAAATCATACTGGAAAAATTGGAGTTGCTGAGAACTGCGGTAAAGGAAGCAGGAATAGATGTTGAAATAAATGCCGCTGCCGAATATTTCCTGGATGAGCATGTGGAAGAATTGCTGAAAGAAAAAAAGCCATTGCTTACTATTCATAAGAACTGGGTTTTGTCCGAGTTCTCCCTGGCTTTTCCATCGCATAGTTTGAAATCTATTTTGTTTGAAATGCAGATGCAGGGCTATCAGCCGGTGATTGCTCACCCTGAGCGGTATATTTATTTAAAAGATGCAAAAGGTTTTTATGATGAGCTAAAAGATATCGGATGTATGTTTCAGCTAAACCTGCCTTCAATTGGTGGGTATTACGGAAAGTCGGTTCAGGAATTGGCGCAGTACCTTATTAAGAAAGAGTATTACGATTTAATAGGAACCGATTTACATAATGACAGGTACCTGGAATCATTGAAAAATCCAGCATTGGCAGATCCGCTAAAAAAATTATGCGAAAGTGGAAAGATCAGAAACCTGGAAATGTAAGAACTAATTGTACGTTTTATAAAAAAAGTTCAGCAGTATTGCTGAACTTTTTTTGTTTAGCCATGGTTCGTGTCTCCACGAACCATAACTTAGAGTCAGGCAGATCAATTGAATAAGTACAAAAGTGATGGGGTAAATAAGTCTTTTGAATTCTGGCAAAGAGATCCATTGGCGATTCTTTTATCCTCGAAAGAAACTTAGCCATGGTTCGGTGTGTCACGAATGAAAAGGATGGATAGTTCTTTTCAATGTTGTATAAAAGATGGTAGTAGGTCTACCACATACGCTGTACAGACGGAGTATGTAAACCATCCCGCTTAAATGCGGGACAGGCTCTGAAGGTGCTGTGTTCAAAAGGCATGGTGCTGAACGTTCAGGAAAAGCTGTCTGTAAAGTCAGCAGGTGAGTGTAAAGAAGCTGAACGAAAGTAAACCGACCGAAGAAGTGTCGAAAAGGCTCCTTGTTGTTAAAAGTAT
>JBBQYS010000219.1:0-3328 GCA_038208485.1 Chitinophagales bacterium | reverse complement strand
AAGAAATACATTGCCACAGGTTTATCCGTAGGATGCAGCTCATCGATCGTATGTTTAACCATTGTGAGAGCATGTTCTAAAAGATTTCTCCTTTCTCCGTTTACCATGGGACTGCTTAGGAGTGCTATCTGTGCAAATGGATATTTTGACTTTACGAGTTGAACAAATTGAATATAGTGATTCACGTACAGGGCACTGTCAAAAGGCAATCGTTTGATAATTCCATCTCCATTGCTCAGATCATTTGTGCCTAATGCAATGCTTACAATTTTGGGTGAATAAAGATTAAAATTCCAGGTGCGTAAACCATTTTCCTGGAAATCCATTTTTTCATACAATATGGGTAATGCAGGACCATCACTGTTCCAGTTCCGGTAAATACCGGCTCCGCTTATACTGCTTAATAAATAGTTTGTTTTTAGTGCCCTGGCAACTCTGGGTCCGTAAGCATCATAAGCATTATGCTGATCATGGTATTCACCTGTACCACACGGAACTTGGGATGGATCTGCTGCAGCACCGCAGGTAATGCTGTTACCTATGAATTCAATCAAGGGAAGATTTTCCCTGCGCAATGGTTTAATATATTTCGCTTCTATCTTTTCAATAAATACAGGCCCTGTGTGGGCTTCTGTTGCTTTATAAACCCAAACAGTATGCTTTCCTTCACTGCTTGCCTGCAGCACGATAGGCTGATTTGATTTGCCTTCAATCCTAATCCTTTCCTGGTAAATGCCATCCATTTCATACTGCAGGTAATTATGACCGTTAGTTGCAGGTATATTTGCAAAAATGGTTGCTTCCTTTCCTTCAAAACTAAAACCAACATGAGCCGCTGAACTAATCAGTTCCAGTTGCCCCTGTTCATTCAGGGCAGTTCGTCCGAATGGATTTAAAGAAGATGTAGGCAATTCATACGGGGTGTAACCATTCATTTTAGAATGGGAACAAGCGGACAGTAAAAGAAAAATTATCAGGTAATATTTATAGAACATTGTCATCATTATTGTAGCCCGGTCACCCTTCGACAAGCTCCCCGCTTTATGCGGGACAGGCAGGATGACATTCAGCAAAACCATTTCAAAAAGATGTTATAAAAATAAAAAATGTCAGGCTGAGCCTGTCGAAGCCCGTTTAAAATCCACCCTTCGACAAGCTGCTAATGACACATTACGCAGCCTCATGTTTTTCAACTACTTGCAGTTTATGTTTTTTAGCAAGTTTTTTAAGAGTTGCTATTTCTTTTTGTTTCAACTTTTGTTCATATTCTTTTATTCCCTGCTCTACATATTCAACTCCTCTTGTAAGGATATTGTAATACGCTGCTGCTATTTTTCTTGCTCCTGCTTTATAGGCAACTGCTGCTCCTCTTCTGGATTTTAGCCGCCTTATAAAACTTCCGACTGCAATAAACTTACTGTTCTCTAAAGATTGAGCTACTTCTTTAAATATCTGCCCTGCTTTATTGCAGGGTGCCTGCTTAACCCATTTACTTCTTTTTCCGCTTTGATGATGGCCTGGAGATAAACCGCACCAACTGGCAAAATGCTTAACTGTTTCAAAGCGGCTCATATCTGCCCCCGTTTCACCCATTAACCGTAACAAAGTATAACTGTTGATGCCGGATATGCTTGTTACATTTACTCCAAAAAATTTAACCAGGGTTTCATGCAGATTATCTATTTGTGGTTTATGATGGCGTACCGGTTTTATCTTGCCTAAAGCAGCTTCATCGACACTTTTACTAATAACCAGACTTTCCAATAATGTTTCTATTTTTTTATCTATTTCTGTTATTTGTTGTTGATGCTGTTCCCATAATTTAATATTTTGTTCCAGCATAAATAACCAGGTATCGTTATAATTTCCTTCCAGGGCTTTAATAACTTCATTTCCTTTTTGCTTTTTTATTCTTTCGTCACATAATAAAAGTAAGACCTCCGGATTTCTTTCGCCCCTGATAATTTCTTTCATCATACGCATCCCACTTACGCCATGTATCTGGCTAATGACTTCGGTCAGTTTTATATTCATCAGTTCAAGGCAACGTTGCATTTTATTTACATAAGTACTGCCCATATCTATAATATCTAACCTTTCTCTTACGAGATAACGTATCTCCAGAAGCTTGCCTTCCGGAATAAAACTTTCTTTCAATAAGCCCGCTGAAAATAATTTTTGTATCCAGCGACAATCTCTGACATCTGTTTTTTTACCTTTTTTTTGTTTGGTTTCTTTAGGGTTTACAAGAGAAACCCTGATGTCGGCAGCCTCTAATAAATTGTATAAACTGATCCAATAGATGCCGGTGGCTTCCATCGCTAATCGTTTTATTCCTAATTGTTTTAAGTAAGCAATGCAGCGTTGATATTCGCTGGTATAAGTACCAAAACTTTCCACCGCTTCCCCATCAGGAGATACAAAGATCTTTTCGCTGCCAATATCAATACCAGCAGCAGCTTCATTAATTTGGTCAAAGCTGATTTCCTTTTTCATAATTTTACATTTAAGATTAAAAAAAGGTAATCTGTGGCTCAAAGGACAAAATAGTTTAGAAGCTGCTAAACGGGAATATTCCACCAAAATGGAATATCACTAAAATGAACTACAACATCCTTTGAAGCAAAGCTCAAGCGCAGGGATAAAGCCACTAATTAGCGTACTGCTATTCTGCCACAGATTACTTCTTTTCAAAGAAAATATACTATCTCCTTATGTCATCTCAAAGAACTTAAAAAATCTTTTATCTGTGCCTCAGACTGACAAACTCTATATAACAAGCAAAAGAGTATCAGTCAATTTAAATCATTTCTCAAAATCTGTTTCAAATTTGATGGTGTCAGGCTGCCTGCCCCGATGCATATCGAGGGAGCCTGTCGAAGCCCCCCTCGACAAGCTCCCCGCTTTATGCGGGACAGGCAGGGTGACAAGTTCAGTTTGACAATCGTTAAATATTTTTAACCCGCAAGCTTAAACTTTTAAGCATTTAAACTTTTAAACCCATAAACTTTTAAACCCTTATTGCTTATACTTCAACAACAACTCCCTCGCCTTTATTCCTGATTCTTTAAGGTCCGTAGTTTTCCACTGCCCATGACTGTTAGCCGACTTCTGTAACACAGAACAGGTTTCATCTTTATCTGATACCGACCAGGTGACCCAACTGATTCTATTTTTTTCGGCCCAGTTGATCCAATTTTCCCATTCGGTATCATTAATAGGACCATCCCCGGTTGCTTCCATGCCTGCTGATTCAGAAATAAATAACGGCAAACCTTTGCTCAATGCATAATTACCCCTGTCTCTTAATTCCTGTTTATGTGTAGCC
>JBBQYS010000218.1:0-3330 GCA_038208485.1 Chitinophagales bacterium | reverse complement strand
CGGGCACATTCCAGGACTGCGGCTACACCGCTTGCATCATCATTCGCTCCGGGTGCATCACCTATACTGTCCATCACATTTGTACGCATACCATCCAAATGCCCGCTGATAATGAAGACCCGATTGTCTGTTGGGTCAGTTCCTTTCAGTGTAGCCACCACATTGCCCAAAACCAAAAGACGATTCACTCTTCTGTTATCAGGTTGTAAAGTGGTGGTATCGATGATGCTACTTAATCTCCCATCTGATTCCTTCGCAAATGATTGAAACTTTTGCAACACCCAATTCCTTGCTGCGCCAATGCCTCTTTTTTTATCTGATTGTGTGCTCAATGTATTCCTGGTACCAAAAGCAACCATCGCTTTTACGTAGGCATTCAGGCTATCAGCAGACACCTGGGACACCATTCTCTCTATCACCTGATCTTTCTTAATAATCGTCTGCGCCTCTGCCTGCTGACCCATGATCATTAAAACAAAAAAACACATTACAACCCTGTAAAATCCTCTGTTAATTAATCCGATACGTAATTTCATTTTTTACTTTTTACTTTTGAATTTTGATTTTTAATTTCACCAAGCGGAATTAACCCTCAACCCTCAAACTATATGTTAAGCTCTATATCCCTATGAACAATGAACCAAAAAGACTTTAGACCGGGAGACTGAAGACTTTTAGACTATAGACAATTGTAATGCTTTGATATGCCATACTCTATCAACCCTAATCCCTCAAACCAATAACTATGAACCATGAACCTTTTTCCATGAACCATGAACCATCAACAATGAACCTTCTCCCTATTCCTGATTCGACGGCGAATACTTCCTCCACTTCTCCAACACCAACTCCATATCCTCCGGTAATTCTGATTCAAAAAACATTTTTTCTCCAGTGGTCGGATGTGTAAATCCAAGTTCTTTTGCATGCAGAGCCTGTCTTTGGCAAAGCTTAAAACTGTTTTCTACAAATTGTTTGTATTTGGTGTAAACAGTTCCTTTAACCACCCGGTCACCACCATAAAAATCATCATTGAATAGTGGATGACCAATGCTTTGCATATGCACCCTGATCTGGTGTGTACGGCCGGTCTCCAGCCTGCATTCTACGAGAGTTACATAGTTGAAATTTTCCAACACTTTATAATGCGTGATGGCTTCTTTACCAAAATCTCCCTCAGGATAAGTGGTAAATTGTTTCCTGAATCTTTGGTGCCTGCCTACATGCTTATGTACCGTGCCGCTCTCTTCTTCAAAATTTCCCCAGACCAAAGCAATGTACCTGCGGTGTACGGTATGATCGCTGAATTGCTTGGCCAGTCGGCTCATGGCTATGGGAGTTTTTGCCATTACCAATAAACCTGTAGTGTTTTTATCAATCCTGTGTACCAGGCCAAACCGCGGCATTACTGATTCATCTATCGCTACATTTTTTTGCTGCCAATACCAGGCAACAGCATTTAAGAGTGTGCCATCAGGGTTACCGCTACCGGGATGCACAACAAGCCCTGCCGGTTTATTTATGATCATCAGGTCATCATCTTCAAAAACAATATCCAGCGGAATATTTTGCGGAACTATATCACTGGTTTCCTGGTTGCCGGTTTCATAAACAATAATATTATCGCCGCCCTGTACTTTGTAATTGTTTTTAATAGTTGCTCCATCTACTGTCACCATTTCATTTGCGATAGCCTGCTGAATTTTATTTCTTGTGGCATGCTCTATTCTTGCCATCAGGAATTTGTCAATGCGCAGGGGTTCCTGTCCTTTATCCACTATAAAGTTCAGCCGCTCATAAATTTCTTCCTGATCTACTTCTTCCTCATTTATTTCATTCATGATCTTCTCCATTTTTATAAGTCTAAAAGATAACCAACTGTGCCCAAACGAGGAAGCTACATTGATTATCTTTGCAAATTAAAACCATAATAGTGGATAAGCAACAAGTAAGTGTAGAAGATCTGGGAAGAATAGAATACAAAACCGCCTGGAATTACCAGGAAAAACTGCTGCAGGCCAATGTTGCTTTAAAATCTGCTGCCCGGAAAAACGATGACGGTTACGATCCAAAAACCATTCAAACAAAGCATCATTTTTTATTTTGTGAGCATCCTCCTGTTTACACCATAGGTAAAAGTGGTGCTATGAGCAACCTGATTTTTTCTGAAGCAGAAATGCAGGAAAAAGGAATTAGTTTTTATCCTACCAACAGGGGAGGGGATATCACTTTTCATGGTCCGGGGCAGATCGTTGGTTACCCGGTATTGGACCTGGAAAAACTAAAAACGGATATTGGCTGGTACCTAAGGAATTTAGAAGAAGTGATCATTGAAACCATTGCTGATTATGGCATACAAACCGGAAGAAGTAAAGGAGAAACCGGTGTTTGGCTGGATGCGGATGTGCCGGGAAAAGAAAGAAAAATATGCGCCATTGGTGTGCGCTGCAGCCGTTGGGTCAGTATGCATGGTTTTGCTTTTAATGTAAATACTGACCTCAGTTATTTTAAAGGAATTATTCCCTGCGGTATAGAAAATAAAACAGTGACTTCACTGCAACAGGAATTGGGAAGAGAAATAAATATGGAAGAAGTAAAGGGTAAAATTATCCAGAAATTTGAAACCATTTTTGACCTTACCACCGCAAAACAGCTTAGTTCTTTTTAGCATCTTTTGGCACAATGACCACATTTTTTTCTATCAGGATCCCATCTTCAAAAATTTCAAAATTGTAGGTGCCTGATTTCCCAAAGTTTACTTTATCCAAAATCAGAAAATCCTCTTTGATATTTTTCAATTCAAAAATCAATTTTTGTTTCTCATCATAAAAACGAATCGTATAGATTTTAGAAGTGGCATAGGGCAGGTTCAGAATAACGGCGTCAGTGCCGGAATATATACGTTTGCTGGCAGGAATGACAACTACACCCGGCTGAGGTTTTACAATATTTGCATCCAGCATCGGGTTAATCTGCCAGGGCATAAGTGCAGTTGGCTCATTATTTACAATACTATCTCGTCCATCAGCAGTTTTTACGATCCTGGTAGGATTATTTCTTTCCGGGCTTTTAGACTGACTAAATAGATATGCACCACCCTCAAATGAAACGAAGATCCGGTAGTACATCCTGTTGTAAGGTGGATTTACATCGAGATAACCATTCTCCAGGTTTTCCGGATTTAGTACAGTGCCTATTGTTGTAAAATTTTGCAGGCTATCGTAGGACCGCTGTATGTTCAGGTTGGCAATTGGTTTTGTATAGGCGTTCTTCCAACTCACGATGATTTTGCCACCGAGGTTATTTACCGAAAAGTCAGGTAAGGTATTT
>JBBQYS010000217.1:0-3468 GCA_038208485.1 Chitinophagales bacterium | reverse complement strand
TAAAAACCCTGATAAATTTTGTAAATTTGTCCTTGTTCAATTTTAAAACACAATACGCATGATAAAGACAGGCAACCCGGTAATCAGCATTTACACCGAAATGACACCAAATCCTGGGACAATGAAATTTGTTGCAAACAAATTGTTGTACCCTGGGAAAAGCATTGATTTTGCTGATGAAACCAGTGCAAAACCATCACCACTGGCGCAACAATTATTTACATTTCCGTTTATAAAATCTGTATTTATAGCCAGTAATTTTATTACGCTTACCAAGACAAATGATACAGATGACTGGCAGGATGTAATACCTACGATAAAAGAATTTCTGAAAGAATATTTGCAGGAAGGTAAGCCTGTAGTAAATGAAGATGAGGTTGCTGCAATGAAGCAGGAAAGCAGCAATACTGTAAGTGCAGATGATGACGATGTAGTGAAAAGAATTAAGGAATTGTTGGAAAATTATGTGAAGCCGGCTGTTGAAATGGATGGTGGTGCCATACAGTTTAAAAGTTACGAAAATGGTACAGTAAACCTGGCCATGCAGGGAAGCTGCAGTGGATGCCCAAGCAGTACTATTACGCTGAAGGCCGGCATTGAAGGAATGATGAAGCGCATGATTCCGGAGGTGAAAGAAGTAGTAGCGGAAGCGGAATAAAATTGTGAATGGTCAATGGTCAATTGTCAATTGTGAATGGTCAATTGTGAATGGTTAATTCTTCGGGATAAATAAATATAATAAGCTGTCCCAGGTAATTGAGGCGGCTTTTTTAATGGAATTAAATCCTATTAACTAATACCTCTGAAACGCCCAGTTCCAAATCTAAGTACTCAGTACTAAGTACTTTCTCTAAGTTCTAAATAGTAGCGGAGTGAATGGTCAATTGATCTTCGGGATAAATAAATATAATAAGCTGTCTCAGATAATTGAGGCGGCTTTTTTAATGGAATTAAATTGTCTTGTCTCAATTAGTTCGTCCAAAATTATCGGTAAAATCTAAGTACTAAATACTCAGTACTAAGTACTTTTCCTTACCCACCAGGCCCATGCTATTAAAATAAATTGAACAGGAAATAGCCTGACCCAAAGGATCCATTCGGGTATGCATGCTGAACCACCCATACATCCTTTCATTTGGATCATATACACATGCACAGGAATAAAGAGTATCAATAAAATGATAATGCCATAGGCAGAAAACTTCCTGGTAACAGGAACCAGCAATAGCGCACCCAATATAATTTCTACAATACCTGCTGCATAATTTAATACAACAGGTATAGGAAAATAGGACGGCATGATCTGCAGGTAACTTTCAGGATGCCAGAAATGGTTTATTCCCGCAGCAATAAAACCAATTGCCATTAAGTACAAAAAAATTTTCCTAATCATAATTTCCCCGCTGTTGAATACTTCTACAAGATACAGTTAACCCGTAAATTCTAAGGTTATACAGATAGATGCTTACATTCGCAGACAAAAAAATTAATCTTGGTCCGTTGAATTTTCCTGAGCTATACCAACAATTTCTTACTGACATAAAACTTACCACCTGGTACGAATACCTTGCCGTATTCACAGGTATTCTGAGTGTGTGGTACAGCCGCCGGGAAAATATTCTCGTGTATCCTGTAGGGCTGATCAATACCATCATCTATGTATACATTAGCCTCGAAGGCCAACTGATAGGAGAAGCTTCGGTGAATTTGTATTATACGATCATGAATATTGTCGGCTGGTATTGGTGGACAAGAAAAGATGTGCAGAACCGGCCTATACTGGAGATTACAAGCGCATCTAAAAAAGAATGGATGATCCATTTGTCTTTTTTCGCAACACTTTACCTGGTTATATTTCTAGCCCTTACTTATTTTAAAAATTTCTTTTTTGATGGTGTCATTCCATGGGCAGATGCCCTGGCGAGTGCGGCTGCGTTTACCGGCATGTGGCTGATGACAAAGAAGAAAACGGAAAGCTGGTATTGGTGGCTCCTTACCAACATTGTAAGTATTCCACTCTACTTTGTAAAACATTATGTGTTCACAAGTATATATTATGTAGTGCTATTTATCCTGGCTATAGCAGGACTGATAGAATGGAAAAAAAGAGAAAAAGCAAGGTCATTATGAGTATAAAAAAAATTGTTGTTATTGGGCCGGAAAGCACTGGTAAAAGTTTTTTGACTCAGCAGCTTGCCGCTCATTTTGATGGAATATTGGTGCAGGAATATGCCCGTGAGTTTCTCCAAAAAAACGGGACAGATTATAAGTACGAAGACCTTTGGACGATTGCGCAGGGACAAATAAAAAACGAGGAAGAAGGTTTGCAGAAAGCCATGGATGCAGTACAACAAAAAGCACTGTTTATAGATACAGATATGTATGTAATAAAGGTGTGGGGAGAATATGTTTTCGGAAAATGTGACAACAGGATTCTATCAATAATCGCCGAAAGAAAGTATGATCTCTACCTGCTCTGCCGTCCTGATATTCCATGGGTGAAAGATGAAATGAGGGAGTACCCGGATCTTGAAACAAGAAATATTCTATTCTACCATTATAAAGAATTACTTACCCAGCAAAAAACAGTATGGACAATTGTAGAAGGAAATTATGAAGAAAGGTTTAAGCTGGCAGTAAATGCAGCAGAACAAGTTATTTGATGATATCCTGCACATCAGGATCACTGGCAAGGTTGTTCATTTGAGCTACAATCCGTTGTGCCCTGGCTCTCACATAATTACTCATTGGTTTTACAGATAGTTTTTTTGGATTAGGAAGGCAGGCGATAATTTGTGCAGCTTCCTGTTTGGTAAGCTCTCCTGCATCTTTATTAAAATAAATTTTTGCAGCAGCCTGCACACCAAAAATTCCCCTTCCCATTTCTGCAATATTCAGGTACCTGCAAAGAATGGTTTCTTTGCTCCACAGGCTTTCGATGGTAAATGTAAAATAGACCTCAAGTCCTTTCCTGAAAAATCCGCCACCCTGCCATAGAAAAATATTTTTTGCTGCCTGCTGACTTATAGTGCTGGCTCCTCTTTGTTTTTTTGGATATTTTTCATTGTATTGAATGGCCTTCTTTATTGCTTTTACATCAAACCCATCATGATCAGGAAAGCGTTGGTCCTCGGCAGCCATGGCAGCCAGTTTAATATTCCTGCCCATGTTGTTGTAGCTAATGTAATCCCGGCGCAGGCCATTGCCACGGAGCAATTCTACCGTTTGTGTGATGGTTATTGGTGGATTTATAATGTAACCCAGGATTATGTAGACAAATGAGGTAATGTATAAAATGAAAAATAATTCCCGCAGAAATACAGCCATTTTCCTGATAGGTTTTATCTGCCTTAGCCAGGTGATATATACAAATGCTACCAGCAGGATAGTTCCAAGTACTAATGCGAGCTTTAATGGGAGATTGGTGATTGGGAAGCCGGCAGAATTAAATTGCTGCACTAAAAAAAT
>JBBQYS010000216.1:0-3526 GCA_038208485.1 Chitinophagales bacterium | reverse complement strand
AAAAGCATAACCCGAAGGGGTCGGACCAAGAGATACCAAAGGCTCTGGTACCTGGTTATAAGAAAATGAATAATTGCCATACTGAGGGACAATAGAATGATCCTGAGCATACAAAGAAGGAGCGCAAAGGGTGCCTAATACGACAAATAGCAGTCTTAGTTTTCCAAAAGTACTTTGATGTGTCATTTTTATTATTGCTGTATCATTTTTGAAGCAAAGAAAAGAACTAAAGAAGGCATACACCGTATTTGCAAAGCCATATTGCCTGTACTACAGTTTACGTAGTTTAATTTTTCAACTCTAATCTTGAGCTACGAATGAGTTCATTTTTGAAAGATAATACATTGCTTAATGTACAATACATGGGTAATCAAAAAATTAGTTCTACTTTATTATAAGTTCTTCGCTAAGATCCTAAAGCCTGCTTAGCATTGTATGAAATCATAATTTGTGGATGTTTGGAATATTCTTCTAAAAGTTGGGTTGAAGTGTGCTGAACTCTAAATCTTAGGAGCTACTCTATAACCTTAATATTAAATGTTTCTTCGTACCGTTTAAGCAACTTGCCAGTCTCATCTTTTAAATCTCCGAAGATTTTTATAGCATAATTTCCTGATTGCGTAAAATTGTAATTATATGATCCATAATAATTATCTATCGGAATATTTATAGGTTTACCTTGATCAATATCTTTCTGCAAGGAAGTAATTGCTGATAACGCAACTTTTCTTTTTTTGGCATTTACTACAGGTATTTTCATGGTAAAGTTCTCATTGACTTTGATCGAATCGAAAGGCCGGGATAGCTCTATAACATTTCCAAAGGCAGCTCCACCCTCTTCTGTTATATTTTCTCCTTTAGAATATTTTATGCTGTAGAAAACTGCTTTGTCTGACATCCCAATATACTGGTTAATTCTATTGGAATCATCATAAAATTTAATGCTTAGCAGATAATCGTTGTAATACCATTGCTCGGTATCAATAGAACTGGTACCACTTCTGAAATAAATCACCGGCCCATTAAGTTTATCATGTAAATAAGTAGACTTACTAACAGGTGTTCCCGTGGAATCAAAATGAATACTAATCCCGCTCTTTGCTCCATTTTTAAATTTTACTTCATCTTCCTTCTGTCCATTAGCTAGATAGTATACACCCAAACCATTAAAGATTGTGTCTGTAGAATAAATATCGGATTCAATGATCGCTGTTTTACCATTATCTAAATAAAATTTAACTTTTTCGTTCTTTTTTTTATCTCTGACACACTGGGTAAAAAAAATAAACAAAATGATAAAAGCAGGAACTATTTTTTTCATATTATTGTTGGGAGTTTATCTGTCTAAGGGTTTTAGGCTTAGGTTCTACTACATTCGGATTTTTCTGCTTTAATTTCCTCCATAGCGGTTTTGTTTGACCTGAATCCGAACTATATCCACCCTGTTTTGAATTAACGATTGGATACATGATCGTTTCGGGGTCATATTTCATAGGTATGATAGGTTGGACTGATTTAGCTTCTTGCGATTTCTTTGTTTGTTCACTGATTTTAAACGTGTTTTCCAATACTTGGTTATGAAAATCAACATAATCAATCACTCTCTGAACGTTGGGCCGCACTAGATAAGGGTAAGGTATAAAACTCTCACTGACTTTTCCACGAAAAAGATTTGCTACATCAAATGCCGATCCCATATCAACACTTCCTGAATTATTTTCACCATGATCTTTAAACTCACTTGTGGTGCCGTTACCGCCAGTAAATGTATATCCGTCCTTCTGTGTGGAGCCACTTCCTGTGCACCAAGAACACAACGGCTTATCAGCCTGTCGTTTAAAATTGTGAGATGCTGCGCTTGCATCTAGTTGTCTTTTTATACCATTATCTTCTGAATTTTGTTGCACTATATTTTTCCCTAAACTAGCGATACTAACCACTTTGGAGAGCGTACTCCCGGCTGTGGCTATCTTGCTACTTGTCATTACAACAGCTTCTAAAGTTTTACTTCCGGCTAACTTACCAACAGAAAAGCCTAAATTATTAAGGGCCTGTCCAAGCTGTGAGGCAGATGCAACAGAGGTAAATGGTTCCAATCCATCCAAATCTACATTTGCGATCGGTTCACATCCAGCGTATTGATAGGGGGTGTAGAATGGATAATCCCAGGTGAGTGGGTCCAATTGTGGGAACCTTCCTATCTGAGGGTCATAATTTCTAAAACCATAGTCATACCAGTTCAGATCAGCATCTTCCCACAACTCTTTGTCATTATAAAGGTAATTGTTTTCTATGTCGCCTTCCGTTGGGTCTGCTAATTTCCTGGAACTGATGGACGCTATCTTCAACCCATAAGCATAATAATGATTTTCTTCTGTTATACGCCCATGTGTCTGGCTTACCTGCAGGTTATCAAAATACACATGCTCATCACTCTCATTGCTCACATAAATATAAGCAAATCCGTTTTTCGGCGCTTTAACATTCGTCATCACCAGCGGGGCTGCACCATTGCCGGCAGTTTGCACCCGTAAAGAGGTGCTGCCTTCTTCAACAAAATTAAACCTTTCGTCAAAAA
Organism: Chitinophagales bacterium; assembly: GCA_038208485.1. GTDB lineage: Bacteria > Bacteroidota > Bacteroidia > Chitinophagales > Chitinophagaceae > Ferruginibacter. The sequence goes on along the minus strand of JBBQYS010000216.1, from coordinate 948 downwards.
ATAATACCGTAAGGTAAGCTTTTGGATTAGTGCCGCTGGGGTTATAGGCATCAGGAGATGTGGCTGTACTAAAGGGCAAATATCCATTTAATGTATTGCTTATATTACCTGTTCCATCCTTTACTATCGTAGGGGTAGCAGCACTGCCACTAATGGCCGCCGCCAATGCACTTACAATACTACTAAGTAAGCCGTTGCCATTGTTGTTATTTACAACAGTATTCTGGTAATAATAAATAGTGCTGGCACTTACTTCATCGCCACCCATTACCCGCAGCAAAGCGTTTGGGCCAACTTTTTTACCCGCAAAATTTCCTATTCTTATTACATGACTTCCAATGCTTGAATTGGTCCACCCATTACCGCTACCCTGCCCCGGTATATTAGCAACAGGGAACCTTGCACGTACTTCGTTGGCTGCAGTTGGCGTGCCATTGGCATCTACTTCTCCAAATATTGGCGCTTCATTGGCATCCCTGTTGGTTTCCATGGTGCAGACATTACTTCCGGTGTGTATTGCTTCCGTGAGTATCATCCTTACATTACCCTGGTAGTCTCTTATAAAATAGTCAAAGGCTCCCCGCTTGCTGCCGGGCATATCTATATTGCCATCAATCGTTAGCATATCAAAGCCATTGTTCTGGCTGGTAGCCTGCATTATTCGTAGCCTGCCTTCTTCAAAACTGATGTACTGCAGATCGGTGCCCTCGTACACAAACTCATTGATGTAGGTGGTAGTTTTGATAGTGCCGCCATCAGGCGTATAGGAGCGCTGTAATTTATTGCCGTTGGCATCATACACAATCCTGATTACCCCTTTGCCGGTAATGCGTATTTCTTCCGGCTTATCTAAATAATTGTATTTTATTCCTGAAGTACCAAGTGGGGTACTCACACCGCCATTTACACCGGTTGCATTTTTATTAAGGTCTATGATAAGGTTTCCAT
>JBBQYS010000215.1:0-3577 GCA_038208485.1 Chitinophagales bacterium | reverse complement strand
AATAACCTCAACTGTTTTTTTACTGAAAGGTTGCATCCTGAATTTATGCCAGAGAAAATACATTCTTATACCATTGTAAATTGTAAAGGAAATCAGGTTGGCTAATGCCGGACCGATTATCCCATGTTTTACAGTAAGAATATAACTCAAAGGGATGATAAGGGCAGTCAGTAATAGACTAGTCCAAAGTTCAAACCTCCAATAATTTGAGGTTCCAATGATTTGTCCGCTTACACCAGTACCCATCTCAACAACAGCTACAATTCCAAGGATAAAGAACACCCATCTGCCATCCAGGTATTCAGGATTTATACCAAAGAATATGATCGCATCATGAAAATTTAACCACACCAGGTAAAATATGAGTAATGCAAAACTTAACAGGTTAATGGATGAACGATGGTAGATGCGATTAATATCTTTTATCTTTTTTTCCTTCCAGGAACGGGAAAGTATGGGGATAGTTATGGCTACAATACTCCGGTAAGGTGCCTGCATCAAACTGACCAGGTAAACCGAGAAACCAAAAATACCAACTTTGGTCAGGTCTTCTCTTGCAGCCAGCACAAGACTGTCTATCGTTTGGCGCAATACAGTAACAATGATCACCAGAAAAGTAAAAGCCATGATGGCAAAAATCTTTTTTCGAAACTTTTTTGTTACACGGCTTGGCTTCAGGCTCAGCCAAAACTGCCCTTTCATTTTTAGATGAACCCCTAAAATAATAATGATAATAAAATACTGGAATGCAAACAATTTAATGAAATCATCAAAGTCAATAAAGCCAAATATTTTCAGCAAGATCACTACGAAAGTGTAGAGCCGCACAACTAATTCTTTTAGAAAACTGGTGAATACCCCTTTGTCAAATCCATAGGAATAAGCCTCGAGGATACTATAAATGAGCAAACAGCCACCAAGGGGAATTACATAATAGAAGTATTGAATAAATAACTGGGAATTAGTTCCGAGCTTCTGAACAACGAGGGGTTGAAATAACCAAAGGTGCAGACAGGTTAGTAGAAATCCTATACCGGAGACCATAAAAGCAATAGAAAGAATATCATTTTCTTTTTGCTGAAGGTTGGATTTATAGTAAGGGAAAAATTTGTAGAGAAATGTCGTTGTACCAAGGGTAGAAATAGCTGCTACAAGCACGCTAACATCCACCAGGATCCTTGTGAGGCCATATTCATCAGGACTAAACCAGGTTTTGTGTGTAAAAAAATAAGTATTTACAGCACCTATAATAAATCCAATGTATATCCACGAAGCAGCTTTTATACTTCTTCTTCTTATTTGTGTAGATGACATGTAGATTATTAGCTTGTTTTGGTGATTGTAAAACTATCTTTTAAAATTGGAAGTGATTTAAAGTTTTCCGTAGCGCCCAATTAGCGAATGATAGATGCCAAGAAATATCAACCTTAGTGAATAAAATTTTCGGTCAGCGTATAATAACCTGTTTTTGATCCTGATAAGCACATCTTTTTGTAATGTAGTGATCTCTTCCGGAAATGATTTTGCGTAATTACTTTTTAAATAAATTGTATTTCTGATGATATAATATAACCTGGTGCTGCTGTGGATATTTCTTTTGATCTTACGGTTTTTCATGAGATTGTTTACCTCCCTGGATTCTCCAAGGTTATGCTTTAAAAAAATATGTTCAAACAACAAAACCTGGTAACCTGCGAGCTTAGCCCTGAAGCAGTACTCATGGTCTACTTCATCTATAAATAACTTTTCGAGGTAACCACCCAGTCTTTTGAAAATTTCAATATTAATGAAACTACCACTCGTGATCAACATATTTGCAGATGTAATTTTCTCTGGAACTTTTAGTTTTCCTGGTTCGTAAACAACACCTGTCACCGCTGCGTTTTCTGAGTCGTCAAGCTTTTCTAATGAAGCCAGGTAGTTTTGGAAATTGTCCCCATCAAACGATGAATCCTGGTCCATGGTAAGCACCCAGTCAAAGCCATCAGCCATTGCCAGTTTAATTCCCTGGTTGAGAGCCTTTGCAATACCGAGGTTTTGGTTATTAAGTATGAGGGTCGCATTTCCGATAGATGAAATTTCCTCCTGCCTGCATTCAGGTGGAAATTCGCTGTTGTCAATAATATAAACCTTTTCTACAAGTCCTGCATAAGACCTGATATTTTCCAGGTAATTTGCTGCGGGATTATATAGTATAGTAGTGGCTGCAATCCTCATCATTTATCCCAAATAAGGTCAGAAGGAAATTTAGTTTTGTGATACAAAGAATTTTCTTTGTTCAGGAAAGCGGAATTGTCAACTTTGTTGTTTGCTGATTTTCTAAAAAGACCGATAATATGAAATGGACTAAAAGTCTGAAGGTCTAAAATTTTCAAGCCTAGATGATCTGTGAGTTCTGCGATCAATGGCGTATTAAACACATGATGGTGAACACACCTGTTGTCCATATTTTTTGAAGTCCTGATCTTTAACTCGTCAAGTGTTTCCACTCCTGCATCCCTGGAAAGATCATGAAGATTAATGATCTCTTCGAAATGTGTATTATCCTGTTCTGTGGTTTTTTGATGGTAATCTTCTTTCAGATGAGAGAGACTTGTCACAGGCCGGTTATGATCAAATGTGTTGTCCTTGTGAGGTACAATTAAAATTAGATGCCCGTCTTCTTTTAATAATCCGATCCATGTTTCAAGCGCTTTTATCGGGTTTGCGAGGTGCTCAAGGCTATGGCAACTCAGGATAAAATCATAACTCTTTGCCGGCAAATTACTAAGGTCCGCAGCATCGGCTATGTATTGGTGCCCGGTTTTATTGTCAAATTTATAAGTTTCACCTGCTGCAAGTTTTCCTTCCCAAACTGTATCTGTACTAAAGTTGCACCCGTCAAGTGATTCAATCACAGAATAGACCGGCAAAAATCCTTTTGCGGAAAAAGCAAAACTTGGCCCACCTATTTCCAAACCCTTTAATGATTGTACTGTCTTTTGATATAACCTGTAATTGGGAACTCGTTTGGGAAAAAATCTTCTATATTTTAGTTCAATATTTTTAAGTGTCAAACTCATAGTCTGCTTCATTTATTTTTAATACAAATGATATTTTCACCTTTAATGTAAGTGATCCAGTCAAATGCTGACATAGTTTTAAAAAAGACCTGAGAAGTCCCGGGCTTTAACCAGTCGTGTAATTCAGTTATTACAACTTTAGTTTTTTTTAGCCAGTTTTCATGATTGAATTCAAATATTTCTTTTTCTGATCCCTCAATATCAATTTTCAAAATCGAAATATTTTCTAGTTTGTATTCTTCAATAATTTCATTGATTGTAATTCCTGGGATAGCCTGATTTTGCTCTTCTGATATCATCGTTGGTTGCATCATGTAGCCTGCACTAAACTCATCAGTATTAGAAATATGCAGTTGTTCATTTTTGTGCCATAGCGCTGCCTGTATACAGGTAATATTGGGATAAGCTGCGGTGTTTTTCTTCAGTAACTCAAAATTATCAGTATCCGGTTCTATACTTACAATTTTTGCGTTTGGATATTTGTAGGCAAAATACAGTGCTGCCATACCAATATT
>JBBQYS010000214.1:0-3609 GCA_038208485.1 Chitinophagales bacterium | reverse complement strand
ATTTGCTTTGCTTATAAGAGCCTGGTTTATTTTTAGCGTAAACAGGGCCAAACTGAAGTCGCAACTAAATTTTGAAAAACTTGAGGCTAAAAGGGTAAAGGAACTAGATACTATTAAAACGCAACTATACACCAATATCACTCACGAGTTTCGTACACCCCTTACGGTAATTTTGGGTATGGCACACCAGGTAGTGAACAAACCAGCAGAGCACTTTAACAATGGCATGGACATGATTATCCGTAACGGGCAAAGCCTCTTAAACCTGGTAAACGAAATGCTGGACCTCTCCAAACTGGAAAATGGTAAAATGCAATTGCAATTAGCAAAAGCAGATATCATTCACTTTCTTCGTTACATAGTAGAATCGTTTCATTCGCTTGCAGAAAGCCAGCAAAAGCAGTTACACTTTCTTTCAGATATAGATTCACTCTTTCTGGAATTTGACCAGGAAAAAATAAGGCAGATTGTTTCAAACCTGTTGTCCAATGCTTTAAAGTTTACCCCTGAAAAAGGGAATATTTACATTTCCGTTTTAGAAAATTTACCAGTGCAGAACGGACAAAAAACCACCTTGGTTATTAAAGTAAAAGATACCGGCATAGGTATACCAGAAAACCAGTTGCCTCATATTTTTGACAGGTTTTACCAATCGGATAATAGCCATACCCGCAAAACAGAAGGCACAGGCATTGGACTGGCGCTTGCCAAAGAATTGGTGAAATTAATGGAAGGTGAGATCATCGTGAAAAGCCCTCCCACAGGCGCTAACAAAGGTACTGAGTTTACCATCTTGCTGCCTTTACAAAAATTTGTTTCTACAGAAAAGGAAATACATTATGATTTAAAAGAAAATACGCATGCTATAAAAGTTACTCAACCCTTATCTGTAGCTATTGCAATAGAAGATGAACCATCTATTTTAGAAAAGCCATTAATACTACTGGTGGAAGATAATGCGGACGTAGTAGCTTATACTGCATCGTGCCTGCCCAATTACCGGCTTGCGGTAGCCCGGGATGGAAGAGAGGGTTTTGAAATAGCCTGTCAGTTAATTCCCAACCTGATTATTACCGATGTAATGATGCCTTTTGTAGATGGCTTTGAAATGTGCAGGCAATTACGTGATGATGAACGCACCAGTCATGTTCCCATCATAATGCTTACAGCTAAAGCCGATATGGAAAGTAAAATAGAAGGATTTCAGCAAGGCGCTGATGCGTACCTTGAAAAACCTTTTAACCGGGAGGAACTGCTGGTAAGAATTAAAAAGCTGTTGGAAATGCGGCAAAGCCTGCAACATTATTATCTGAAAAAGGCGGGATTAGAAACTATCATATTACCGGTTGAAGCAATTATAGAAGGAGTCATTAATGACACTGAAATGGAAGATGAGTTTGTAAAAAAAATCAGGAAGGTTATTGAGGATAATGTAACAGAACCAGGTTTTTCGGTTGAGCAATTGTGCAAGCTTGTATTTATGAGTCACTCACAACTACATCGAAAATTAGAGGCACTAACCGGGTGCCCACCCAATAAATTCATTCGCATTATCAGGCTAAACAAAGCCAAAGCATTATTAGAAAACACTTCTAACAGCATTGCATCTATTGCCATGGATTGCGGTTATAGTGACCCGGGATATTTTGCACGGGTATTTAAACAAGAATACCAGGTAACGCCACAAGAATGGAGAATCAGTAATTAATTTTGTTAGATTGAACACATTATGGCAGTAGTTTTTCCTTTGCGCTGAAGTCGTGATAACTCAAACTTAGGTAATCATCTAGCAACATGATTAAATTGTTGATTGTATTACCACATTTACAATTTCCTGCACAATATTTGTTTATTTAACTCAAATATTCGATCAGGTATGAAAGTGAAACTGTTTTCACATAAAGATCCATTAACGCAGGCACGTAAACGTTGTTTAAAAAAATTCCTTTATTATTTTAAAAAAGGGTTTGAAGATCAGAAATATATAGATTGGGAAAGGCAATATAAATTAGATGCGCATTTCCAGTTTCAACAAGATCTTGATGTCGATACTTATTCCAGTTTGCTACAACAAAAAAAATTTGAGGAAATAGCCCTTAAGGCTGTAAAAATTGAATCAAAAACAAACCTTTTATTTTCCTTTGAAAAAATGGCTTTGCGTGATGCTATTAAAACAGGTGAAGGTGCCAAAGCATTTGCCACAGGTCTGTTTAAATACATTTATGGAAAAAATACACTGCAGGAAAGATTTGAAAACTTTGTAGAAGTTGTTGGTACATTACCACGAAAACAAACAAGGGTGCTTACATGGCCATTGGTTACAGTTTTTGGGTTTATTGCAAATCCATCGGAACATATTTTCTTAAAACCACGTGTTACAAAAATTGCAGCAGAAAAATACCAATTTGATTTTAATTATCATTCCCGTCCCAACTGGAATACATACAACAACCTGTTGGCATTTGCGGAACAAATCAGGCAGGATACCAAAGAATATAAACCTGCTGATTATATAGATCTTCAATCTTTTATTTGGGTTATGGGTTCAGAAGAATATCCTGATTAGGTTTATTTACCCGTTATATCATTCAGTGTATATTTTGTTTTGGGCAAATTTTCCAGCGTTTCTTTTAAAAATTCTACACGTCCGTTTATAAGACTATAAACAGCTCCAACTATAAGTAATTCTCCACTTTCATATGCCCTGCTTAAAACTGACTCCAGTTGCCTTAGTTCATTTACTTGTTTTATTACATTTTGCCTTACTGTATTTTCTAATTTATCACCTGCCATACCCTGCACCTCTACTGCAGCGGGTTTGATAGAGTTGATTAATGTTACAATATGTCCCGGTGGATTTTCTGGTCTTTTAATAGCTGCATCCACTGCTCCACAACTGCTATGACCCAGTACTACTATAAGCTTTGTGCCTAATGCCAGGTATGCATATTCTATAGTACCATAGGTAGCTTGAGCCATTACTTGTCCTGCCGTACGACTTACAAATAAATCTCCAAATCCCTGGTCGAATAAAATTTCTGATGAAACCCTGGAATCGGAGCACCCAACAATGGTAGCAAAGGGTTTTTGGCCTTCAGACAAACGTCTTATTAATACAGGATCCTGCCGTGGAAAAATACTTTTTGACCGTTGAAAACGCTCATTGCCGCCAGTTAATTTTTGCAAAGCAAAATAAGGGTTACTATAAGCTGAATCTCTGTTAACAATAAAATTTTCCTTTCTCCATTGCGCTGAATCTATTTTTACCATTGAAGTGGCAGGCGTTTTTTTTGATGTATTTTTTTGTTGTGCACAAGATTGAAATGATGTGAAGAAAAGAAATAACACAAAGACAAGACTAATTTTTAAATTCATAACAGAACAGACTTTGAATAAGATCAAAGACTATTTACTACAATTTCAATGCCATGGTTAAATACTTTTTAGCGGTTATCATGAGCGCTTGGTTAGGAAAGAAAAAAAATTTTAAGGAACGATTTTTCTAAAACCAGGAGAATATTACTCCCATTTCTAAATACAATGGTCAGTATTGGTTTATAACCATCAGCCATACATAGTTGTAAAGCGTTTTTTTATTTCTTCGCTAGA
>JBBQYS010000213.1:0-3634 GCA_038208485.1 Chitinophagales bacterium | reverse complement strand
GCGCTACCTGCATAGCTTCTGTCGATATGCGTCTCCGGCATCTCATCTATAAAACGACTCGGGTCATTTTGTTGTAATTGTCCAAAGCGATAACGGGCATTACAAAAACTCAGGTACAGCCTGTCTTTAGCCCTTGTTATGGCCACATAAAAAAGCCTTCTTTCTTCTTCCAGTTCTTCCCTGGTATTGATGCTCATTGCATTTGGAAACAATGTTTCTTCCAGTCCGCCAACAAAAACTACCGGAAACTCCAGTCCTTTGGCAGCATGGATCGTCATCAGTTTTACTACGTCGTTTGATTGTTTATTATCATCTGCATCTGTTAGCAAAACGATTTGTTGCAGGTAACTTCCCAAACTTTTATCCCCTACTTCTCCGTCTTCTTCATTCATCGGAGTTTCGGTAAATTCCTTTATGCTATTGAGTAATTCCTGCACGTTCTCATAGCGTGCAAGACCTTCTGTCGTTTTATCGTTGAACAATTCTTTTACAATGTTGGTGCTTTTACCAACAATAATGGCAAGGTCGTAAGCATTCTTTTTATCCAGCTCACTCTGGAACATTCTTATAGTGGTTACAAAATTTGAAATCGCTTCCAAAGTGCCGCTCCTAAAGCCATACAACTGCGCATTGCACATTACTTCCCAGAGCGTGATATTGTTGTTGTTGGCAGCAAGAACTGCTCTATCCATGGTGGTTTTTCCTATACCTCGTGCCGGGTAATTGATGATACGTTTTAATGCTTCTTCATCCCTGATGTTCACGACGAGGCGCATGTAAGCGATAAAATCTTTTACTTCTTTTCTCTGGTAAAAGCTCATGCCACCATAGATCCTGTAAGCGATGCCCAATCTGCGAAGCGCTTCCTCAAAAGAACGACTCTGTGCATTTGTTCTGTATAGAATCGCAAAATCTGCATTGAAATAATGATTGCGGAGTTTAAGTTCCTTGATGGTATCAGCCACCATTTTCCCTTCATCATTATCGGTCATGGTACGCACAAGTTTAATCTTGTCGCCTTCTACGTTTTCCGTAAATAAAGTTTTTTCTATCTGCCCTTTATTGTTACTAATGATTTCATTGGCTACATGCAGAATATTTTTAGTACTGCGATAATTCTGTTCCAGTTTCACCACTTTCACTTCGTCATAATCTTTCTGAAATTGCAGAATGTTTTCTATAGTAGCCCCACGGAAACTGTATATGCTTTGTGCATCATCGCCAACCACACATACATTTTCATGCATGGCACCAAGTAATTTAATTACTTCATACTGGGCAGGGTTAGTATCCTGGTACTCATCTATAAGTATGTATTTAAACTTTCTCTGGTATTTGCTTAACGCTTCAGGATGGAAGCGAAGCAATTCATACATTTTAATAAGCAGGTCATCGAAATCCATTGCCCCGTTTTTAAAACAACGATTGGCGTATGCACCATATACCTGAGCCATCATTGGCCGGTTTGCCCTGGAATCTTCCTGCTGCAGTACATAATCATTCGCATATTCCGCAGGACCAACCAAGGCATTCTTGGCTGAAGAGATGCGGTTGTAGACTACATTTGGTTTGTAGATCTTGTCATCAAGGTTTAGTTCGTTGATCACTGTTTTCACCACACTTTTTGCGTCATCAGTATCGTAAATAGTAAAGTTATTTGGGTAACCAATGCGTGGAGCCTCGGTACGTAGGATCCTAGCAAACACGCTATGGAAAGTACCTACATAAAGATTCCTGGCTTCGGAATTTCCCAGGATTTTTTCTATCCGCTCTTTCATTTCTGCAGCGGCTTTGTTGGTAAATGTAAGTGCGAGTATATTAAATGCATCCACGCCATGCGCACTCATCAGGTGAGTAATACGTGTGGTAAGTACTTTTGTTTTTCCGCTTCCCGCTCCCGCTATGATCATTAATGGGCCGTCTTTGTGCAGCACTGCTTCTTCCTGTTGGGGGTTCAGGCCCTGTAGATATATTGCCATCGGGCAAAGGTAATTTTTTACAGGGGCAGCAGAAAGTTTTTTACTATCCGGACCTGGAAATTAAGTTTTTCAGAAATAAAGCAAAGTGTTATTATTAATTACATTTTTGTTTGAAATTAGTCCTAATCAAGGATTATTAATCATCAGTAACAATAATTCCCGTTGGTATATACTATTCCTGATCGCTACGAAAATTTTGATGAAAGCTTCAATATTAGAACACAAAAAGGAATTTCGCCTTTTACGGTCTCTATTCATTTAGCCTGTTTTTTAGTAGATTGCAAATCTTCTAAATCAAAACAATAATGGGAAAATTTCTTTTTGTTCTTCTGTTTTTTACAGCTGCATTTATCTCCTGTGATAAACCCTATGAAGGTAGCCCCGGTGTGGGAGGTGGGCTTACTTCTAATTTTATTGCAGTAAAGGACAGCGGGTTTTCTCCAATGGTGCTTAAAGTTGTAAATGGGTCTACCATCACTTTTGTAAACAACACTACCTCTGCCAAAACCCTGCAAAGTGCCGATAGTATTATTATACCTAAAACCACCATTCCTGCCGGGGGGTCGTACCTGTTTAAAAAAGATACAACAGCAAGTTTTCAATATTATATTGTATCAAAACCTACAATACAGGGCACTATAAATCTTACGCAATAGTTATTATCATTTCCCTTGCTGCATCGGATGTAAAATTAGCTGGCAAAAGATAATACCTTCGCCATTATGCTGTTGATGCCGGAGGCCAGGGCGACTTTAAAGCTTGCCGCACCCATTATTTTAGGAGAATTGGTTCAGATGAGTTTGCATCTGATAGATACTGCCATGGTTGGAGCTATCAATTACCAGCAGATTGCTGCGGCTGCGCTTTCGCTAGCCGTCATTAATATTCCTTTCGTTATTTGTATCGGACTTACCATAGCTATATCTCAAATGGTAAGTATGGCCAACGGAAGGAATGATGCCGCCAAAGTTTCTCATTATTTATACAATGGATTCTGCCTTTGCCTGTTGGCATCGGTCATCATAGCAATAGCTATTTATGCCGGAAGTGATATAGTGTTTCACTTAAAACAGGATCCCGTTATTGCGGCACTTGCTGAGCCTTTTCTACAAGTGATGGCACTTTCTATCATTCCAGTCACACTGTTTTTTTCGCTGAAAATGTTTACGGATGGGTTGGAATTTACCCGAACGGCTATGATCATTTCTGTATTGTCTATGCCGCTAAATGTTTTCATTAACTACCTGCTCATCTTCGGAAATTTTGGTTTCCCCAGGTTGGAGCTTTTAGGTGCCGGGTATGGCACACTCATCACCAGGATATTGATGTTCATTGCCATGTTATTTGTGTTGTTTCGTGCAAAAGTTTTCAGGAGGTATGTAGCCGTGCGTAGCAGGCAGTGGACATTAAAGTGGCAGACCTGGATAGAATTATTGTATATCGGAATACCCAGCAGTTTGCAGATTACCATGGAGGCTGGGGCATTTGCAGTTAGTGGTATACTTGCCGGAATTGTAAGCCCTGTAGCACAGGCTGCACACCAGATTGCTTTGATCATTGCTTCATTTACATTTATGGTAAGTATGGGCCTGGCACAGGCTGGAAGCATCAGGGTAAGTAATGCTTTTGGCCGGTCGGCCTGGGATAAAATTTAT
>JBBQYS010000212.1:0-3684 GCA_038208485.1 Chitinophagales bacterium | reverse complement strand
CAGATACGTATTCAACCCATAGAGTTTGCGGCAGGTAGATTTATTTCCCAGACAGAATTTAAAGCCGGTAATAACGTTGGGGTTCTTGGTTTTACAAATGCTGAAGATTTCTTTGGCAGCGCAGAAAGGGCATTGGGAAAGCAAGTAGAAATAAAAGGAAAGCGGGTAACAATTGTTGGTGTGATAAAAAAACAAGGTCAAAATTTTATTGGCTGGGACTATGATAATTGCCTCATGCTTTCTTATAATTTTGCCCGGCAGATTTTTAATGAAGACAAAATTGGTACCGTGTTGATCGCTAAAGGAAAGGAAGGAGTTGCTGCTGATGCACTGAGCGGAGAGTTGCTTGGCGCTATGAGGCAGGTTCGCAGGCTTGGCCCGAGAGATGAAGATAATTTTTCACTAAATAGTGTGGAAGCCTTTAGTAAAGCCATTTCCCAGAGTTTTGTTACCATCAATATTGTGGGAAGTATTATTGGTGGTATCAGTCTTATCGTAGGTATGTTTGGTATTGCAAACATTATGTTTGTCACCGTTAAAGAGCGTACGTCAGTCATTGGGCTCAAAAAAGCAATTGGTGCAAAAAAGCGCACGATACTTTTTGAATTTCTCCTGGAAGCTGCTATACTCTGTATTATTGGTGGAGCAATAGGTTTATTCATGGTGTGGATACTAACCCTCATACTAAGTGGCCCTCTGAACTTTCCTGTGTTTATTTCAGCAACTATGCTGCTGACGACTGTGATCATTTGTCTTGCTGTTGGAATTCTTGCCGGAATTATACCAGCGAGCCAGGCGGCTAAGTTAGATCCGGTGGTGGCGATAAGGAGTTAGGGGGTATTTAAAAAGTAAAAAGTAAAAGTAAAAGTAAAAAGTAAAAGTAAAAAGTAAAAAGTAAAAAAAGTAAAAAGTAAAAAGTAAAAATCGAAGATCCCGCAAGGTGGGAGAAAAAATCACGCCAGAGGAATAAAATGTCAGATGAAATAGAAACTCTTTTAGGAAATGGGAAACGAAATAGATTATCAACCTAAACTTTATAAACCTTCTAAACTTCTAAACATCTAAACCCAATCCCAAACAAATGCTCATTTTAGCCATAGAAAGTAGTTGCGATGAAACAGCCGCCTCCATTTGCCGGGACGGAAAAATTCTTTGTAATGTAATAGCAACCCAGGCTGTACATGAAAAATACGGAGGTGTAGTTCCAGAACTTGCCAGCAGGGCGCACATGGAAAACATTGTTGCAGTTGTAGATGAAGCTTTCGCCCAGGCAGGTTGTACAGTTAGCGAGCTTGATGCAGTAGCTTGTACCCAGGCACCGGGCCTTATCGGGGCTTTATTAGTAGGGACTTCTTTTGCAAAATCAATTGCACTTGCCGGGAATATTCCGTTGATATCTGTGCATCATATGCAGGCTCATGTCATTGCCAATCTAATCAGTGATCCTAAGCCAGCTTTTCCTTTTCTCTGCCTTACTGTAAGTGGGGGGCACACGCAGATAGTACAATGCGAGTCGCCAAATAATATGGTAGTAATTGGAGAAACCATTGATGATGCTGCCGGAGAAGCGTTTGATAAAACAGCAAAACTTTTAGGACTTCCTTACCCCGGTGGACCTTTAGTAGACAAATATGCAAAACAGGGAAAAGCGATTTACGCATTTCCTGAGCCACAGATCAAAGACCTTGATTTTAGTTTTTCCGGGGTGAAAACTTCTATTCTTTATTTCCTGCAAAATGCCGGGACTAGTAATGTGTATAAAGAATCTGCCATTGTTTCTGAGCAGGAGAGGGCTGAGTTTATAAAAGATAACCTGGAAAATATCTGTGCATCAGTGCAACAAAGAATTGTAAGCATCTTACTGAACAAAGTAAAAAAAGCAATAAAGCAAACTGGCATCACATCTATTTGCCTTGCCGGTGGAGTAAGCGCCAATAGCGGCCTTCGGGCAGGTTTCGTAACCCTTGGTGAAGAAATGAATTGCGAAGTATTTATTCCTGCATTTGAATATTGCACAGATAACGCCGCCATGATTGCCATGACAGCTTATTACAAATACCTTGACGGAGATTTTGCAGATCTTTCACTGGTGCCAAGTGCCAGGGCAGAGTGGTAGATTTTATTGAACGCCGGTATAATTCCACGGAGTAATAGCCCTTAATTCTTTTTTTACCGCACCACTTACCTTCAGGGTTGTAATAAAACTTTGGATGGCTTTTTTATCGATTGCAGATTTCCCCCGTGTAAGATCCTTCAGCGCTTCATAAGGTTTAGGATAATTTTCTCTGCGCAAAATTGTTTGTATAGCTTCTGCAACCACAGCCCAGTTATTTTCCAGGTCTGCTTTTAGTCTTGCTTCGTTCAATATCAATTTGCCCAGGCCTTTTTCGATAGCTGCAATGGCAATGATCGTATGTGCCATAGGAACGCCAATATTTCTAAGGACTGTACTATCTGTAAGGTCACGCTGCAACCTTGATATAGGAAGTTTTGCGCTCAGGTGCTCCAGAATGGCATTGGCAAGACCTAGGTTTCCTTCGGCATTTTCAAAATCTATTGGATTTACTTTATGTGGCATAGCACTGCTACCCACTTCCCCTTTTTTGGTTTTTTGTTTAAAATAATCCATACTGATGTATTGCCAAATGTCCCTGCAGAGATCGGTAAGAATTGTATTGATCCTTTTTATGGCATCAAAATGAGCAGCCAGAACATCATAATGTTCTATTTGTGTTGTATGCTGCTGCCTTTGCAATCCCAGTTTTTCTTCGAGGAAATCATCTGCAAATTTCTTCCAGTTTTGTTTTGGAAAAGCCACTACATGCGCATTAAAATTTCCGGTAGCGCCGCTAAATTTTGCTGTGAATGGTATGTAGCTAAAGAGTTGTATTTGATTTTCCAGGCGCTCTGCAAAAACCATGATCTCTTTACCCAGGATGGTAGGTGAAGCAGGCTGGCCGTGGGTTCTGGCCAGCATTGGTATTTCTGCCCATTGCGCAGCCAGATGTAATAAATGTTGTTGAAGGTTTAGAAGTGCAGGTAAGTAATCAAATTCAATGGAGTCTTTCCACAGCAATGGAACGCTGGTATTATTGATATCCTGTGAAGTAAGTCCAAAATGAACCCATTCTTTTAATTCACTTAGCTTCATGTCCTCCAGTTTCTGTTTCAGAAAATATTCAACAGCTTTTACATCATGGTTTGTAACAGCTTCAGTGTTTTTTATTTCCTGTGCATCTTCTTCTGTAAAATTTTCTATCAATGCCCTCAGTGAGTTTTTTTGCGCAGCACTCAGCTTAAAAAACCTTTTTTCTGCCAGCTCAATAAAATATTCTATTTCTACATGCAGCCTGTACTTTATCAAAGCAAATTCGGAAAAATAAGCAGACAAATTTTGAGTGGCTTTGTGGTAGCGCCCGTCTATGGGGGAGATGGCAGAAAGTGAAGATAATTGCATCTTAAGGATTAGAATGTGATAATTTTGCAGCGAAAATAAACTAAACGAGTTGGACAGAAAAATAAGGGTGGGAGCAGTGAGTTACCTGAATACAAAACCGCTGGTCTGGGGCTTTGAACAGGGAGGCATGAAAGACCAGGTTGATTTAAGTTTTGAATACCCATCATTGCTGGGAGAAAAACTAGCAAACGATGAAATAGACATTGGTTTAATACCGGTTGCATCCA
>JBBQYS010000211.1:0-3862 GCA_038208485.1 Chitinophagales bacterium | reverse complement strand
TATGAAGGTGCTGTTGCTCCCTGGAAAGGGGAGAAGCTTGGTGAATGGAAAAATTCTTTTGTAAGGGCAGCAAAGAAATTTGATTTCCCCGTACACAAACCAATCATGGACCTTACGGCAAAACAACTGGAGGAGCTCTGGAAAGGAAATGCTTATGTGAATGGGATCAATGATTTTTTTAAAGAAGTGGAACAGAACTTATACAAAGTACAGTACCGTGTTTTGCTCAGCCGCTATCGTGGCCGCACACTTTGCCCGGATTGTGGCGGCTATCGCCTACGCAAAGAAGCACTGTATATAAAAGTGCATGAAAAGCATATCGGGGAACTTTGTGAGATGCCGGTAAAAGACCTGATCAAATGGTTTGATCAATTAAAGCTCAGCGAATACGATGCCGAGGTGGCAAAAAGAATCATGATCGAACTCAATCACCGGTTAAAAACGTTGATAGATGTTGGGCTGGGATACCTTACGCTGAACCGGCTTGCTAATTCCTTAAGTGGTGGTGAAAGTCAGCGGATACAACTCACGAGAAGCCTCGGAAGTAACCTCACGAATTCATTGTACATCCTGGATGAGCCGAGTATTGGTTTGCACAGCAGGGATACAGAAAGACTGATCGGTGTGTTAAAAGAACTGCGGGACCTCGGCAATACTGTGGTGGTGGTAGAGCATGATGAACAAATGATGCAGGAAGCCGATCATATCATTGATATGGGTCCACTCGCAAGTCACCTTGGTGGTAAAGTAATAGCAGAAGGAAACTATGAGGAGATCATCAACAATGAAGAAAGCCTGACCGGAAAATATCTTTCCGGTGTGTACAAAATAGACCCACCAAAACAAGTACGTAAATGGAGAAATTCCATTACTGTAGAAGGTGCTTCGCACAATAACCTGCAGAATATCACTGTAACTTTTCCGCTGAATGTACTCTGCGCCATTAGTGGTGTAAGTGGAAGTGGAAAGACAACGTTGGTGAAACAAATATTATATCCTGCGCTGCAGAAATTAAAAGGACAGGGCACAGATAAACCGGGAACTTTTCGTGGGCTGAAAGGAGATATGGATGAGATCAGTACCATAGAAATGATTGATCAGAATCCTATTGGTAAAAGTAGCCGAAGCAACCCGGTGACGTATATAAAAGCTTATGATGAAATCAGGGATTTGTTTTCCAAACAACCGCTGAGTAAAATGCGTGGTTTTATGCCCAAGCATTTTTCTTTTAATGTAGATGGTGGCCGCTGCGATGCCTGCAAGGGTGAAGGAGAACAAGTGGTGGAAATGCAGTTCCTGGCAGATGTACACCTGCGATGCGAAGTGTGTGGCGGAAAAATGTTTAAAGAAGAAGTACTCGAAGTAAGGTTCAAAGAAAAAAACATTTATGATGTGTTGCAGATGAGTGTGGATGAAGCCATTGAGTTTTTTAAAGAAGACCAAAAAGCAACTGCCAAAAAATCAAATTCTCCCGGAGCGGATGTTGCAAAAAAAATACAGCCACTTAGCGACGTTGGGCTTGGTTATATCAAGCTGGGACAAAGCAGCAATACGCTCAGCGGTGGAGAAGCACAAAGAGTGAAACTCGCCTCATTTCTCGGAAAAGGAAAAGGGCAGGGGCACATTCTTTTCATTTTTGATGAACCTACTACCGGCCTGCATTTTCACGACATAAAAAAACTGCTGACTTCCTTCAATGCATTGATAGAACAGGGGCATAGCATCTTCGTCATTGAACACAATACCGACGTTTTAAAATCTGCTGACTGGCTCATTGATCTTGGCCCTGAAGCCGGCGATGGCGGCGGAAGCCTCGTCTTTGCAGGAATACCTGCGGAGGTAAAAAAAGTGAAGGAAAGTTATACGGGGAAATGGATGTGAAGAAGGTTTAGAAGTTTAGATGTTTAGAGTTTAGACAGTTTAGGAAGGTTTAGAGAGATATTTAAATATTGAAATTTTTTCTAGATTGGATTGATTCTTTGCCTGCTTATATGTTTGCTTTTATTTAAAATTACATAATATTTTCATTGATATTTTTAAGATTTGCATTAAGTAGGTTTCTGCGTACTAGTACATGATACTGCCGCAAAGACTCTGCGACTGCAGGTAGAGTTCGAGGTATAACTTGACACTTGATGTCGTATTATTGATAAGATTGGATGATGCCTGTTTTTTTACATTTTTTAAAAAATTTATTATGGAACAAACAGCTTATTTGGGATTGGATGTAAGTAAAGGTTATTGCGATTTTATTTTACTAGACTCCAATAAAAAAATTTTGATTCCAACGTTTGTATTGGACGATACAAGAGAAGGAAGAAAGCAATTACAAACACAAATAGAACAGTGGCAAGGAGAAGGTCTGGTAAACTTATTTTGCGGAGTAGAGAGTACAGGAGGTTACGAAAATAATTGGTTTAGATTTTTGAGAAATTTAGGAAGAACCAATAATTGCATTCAGACAGCCAGGTTAAATCCTAGGGCAGTAAAAGCGGTAAGTGATGGCAGCTTGAGGCGCACAATTACCGACGCTGTAAGTGCAGAGAACATTGCTTTATACTTATTACTTTTTCCAGAAAAAGTGGAGTATAAAAACGAAAGTTCATTAATTACTGAAAGTGTGTTTGGAGAGGGTCGGCAACATTTTACTTATGTAAAGATGCTAATTAAACAAAAGACACAATTAAGCAACCAATTTGAGAAGATTTTATACCAATACTTTCCGGAGCTGTTGGTGTATTGTAGACATGGCATACCAAATTGGGTTTTGCGTTTATTATGTAAATACCCGTGTGCAGCATTAGTCTATAAGGCAGGCGTAGAAAAGATTACAGCCTTAAAAGGCATTAGTAAGGAAAAATCAGCTGCTATAATTGGTAAGCTATCTAAAGAAGATCAAATGATAAGCAAGCAGCTGCAGCATATCATTTTTTCAACGGCAAAAGAGATATTGCATAAGGACGGTCTAATTACTGTAGAAAAGTTGTTTCTAAAAAAAATGTATGAACAAAATAGTCAAGTAAAAAGAGTCAGTAGCATCAGGGGAATAGGGATAGAAAGTGCTATCATAATCATGCTAGAGATTGAAGATATAAATAGGTTTAGTAGTGCAAAAAAGATGGCATCATACTTTGGGGTCCACCCTTGTTTTAAGCAGAGTGGCGATGGCATTTGGGGCAATCATTTAAGTAAAAAAGGGCGGGGGGAAATAAGAGGAGTTCTTTATATGACGGCCTTATCAGGCATTAGATATAACAGCATTATTAAGAAAATGTATGCCCGCTTTAGAGCAAAGGGAATGAAGCATTTAGAAGCAATGGGTGTTGTAATGCATAAGCTATTGAGAATAGTTTTTGGGGTGTTGAAAAATGATAAAGATTTTGATCAAACAGTAGATGAAACAAATGTAGAGAAGGCAAAAAATGCAAAAGAAGCATTAGAAATTGCGTCGCATACGCACCTTACTAATCAAAATAATAGTGAAGAAAAAAAAGAAAATAACAGGTATCAAAACAATTTGTCTGATGCGCCAATATCAAGAAGAAAATATCAAAAAATAAAAAAAGCAACAAATGTCCCAGTACTCAGTAATGAGTAATAAACGGGCTTATTGCTGCTTACAACAAACATATAAAAATGTTTGGAAAGTATTTGGAATTTAACGGTATAACTTTGCGTATAACATTGCGCCCTTATGCGATACAAAATATCTGTCGAAGACTTGTCATCTTCAGAAATCAGAAATCAGAAATCAGAAATTTTAATGCTTCCTCTCCTAAACCATGATCAACAATGCTCAACAACCCTCAACCTCTTCCTCACTCCACCCCCATATACTTATGCAACTGCATACTGATCTCCC
>JBBQYS010000210.1:0-3867 GCA_038208485.1 Chitinophagales bacterium | reverse complement strand
GGACTGCTGATGACGTATGCTGCTTTTTTGATCTCCATAAATCGTTTGTTGAATAATGTAAGGAAGACTCGTTCTGATAGTTAATTTACTGTCATTAATATCAATCTTCTTTATTGTAAAAAAGCAAATTTAACCTTAAAGTTTTTACCAACGTTTACGCCTTCCTTCAATGACTTATATTTGCAGACTTGATGGGAAATTTCGCACATGATAATATAGTACCGGTAGAAGGTAGTACCCTTGGCAAAAAAGAACAGGTGGCAGAAATGTTTGACGACATTGCCCCCCGTTATGATTTTCTAAACAGGTTCCTGAGCGCTGGCATTGACGTACGTTGGAGAAAAAAAGCCCTGGCTTTTTTGAAAGTTGATCGTCCTCAGCGCATACTTGACGTGGCTACCGGCACAGCAGACGTTGCCATTATGGCGGAAAGAATCCTCCACCCGGAACAAATTATTGGAGCAGATATCAGCGAAGGCATGCTGGCTCTGGGAAGGATAAAAGTAAAAAAACTGGGGCTCGAAAAAACAATTGAGCTCGTGCAGGGAGATAGCGAAAATCTGCCTTTTGATAACAACTCTTTTGACGCAGTTACCGTAGCTTTTGGAGTAAGAAATTTTGAAAACCTTACGAAAGGACTAACTGATATCCTAAGGGTTTTAAAACCCGGAGGAAAACTCGTAGTTTTGGAATTCAGTAAACCTAAAGCACCTGTGATAAAACAACTCTATGGTGTTTATATGGAACATATTGCACCTGGCTTTGGCAAGCTGTTATCTAAAAATAAAACTGCTTATACTTATTTAAATCAATCCATTAAAAACTTTCCGGAACGAAAAAATTTTACTCAAATTTTACAACAAACAGGTTATAAAAATATACAAATGAAGCCACTTTCATTTGGTATTTGCACCATTTATTGCGGACAAAAATGAGACTAATTATTTTTTTACTTCTGGTTGTTCCTGCAGGAGCAAAAGCACAGTTTGGTTATAACATTAACCTTCCTGATCATGACTATCAAAGGTTCAATTTTGGGATAAATGTTGGTGCCAACCGGTCCCATTATAGCTTTACCCACGACCCTTTGTTTTTAAACCAGGTAAACGACAGTATTGCTGTTGTGGAAAGTTTAAACAGTACAGGTATTAACCTTGCCTGGTTGGTGAACATAAATTTGAATGAGCATTTTGACATCCGGACTTATCCGCTCAACCTGGTATTTACAGAGAAAGCATTTCAGTACAGGCTTCGTTTTCCTAACCGGGTATTGATGGAGGACACTATTACCACCAAGAAAATACAGGGTATTACTTTAGCCCTTCCTATACAATTAAAGTTCAGCAGCGACAGAATAGAAAACTTCAGGGTTTATATGATGGCTGGGGCAAAAGCAGAATATGATTTTGCTGCTAACAAAGTGTCTCAAAGCAATGAAGAACTGATCAAGCTGAAAAAATTTGATTACGGAATAGAAACCGGAATTGGCTTTCACCTATATTTTCCTGTATTTGTACTTACACCCGAGCTTAAGGTTGGCTTTGGATTAAACAATGTACACAACCGTGACGCCAATCTGAAATATAGTAACATCGTGGATAAGATAAATTCCCGCACGATTACTTTTTCTCTGACGGTGGAATAAACCATTCAATCATACTGGTCAATAATCATACTGCCTTTTAAACACATTCCAACGGATACCAGCAGTAACAAGGGTTGTATTACTTTCTCCCGGATTGTTTGCTATTTTAAAATTCCTTTGCTGGAAAGATCCTTCAAGAAACAGGTTTTGTTTTAGTTCATAGGATACAGTCAGAAATGCATTCAGAGCTGTTGCTTTAGCACCATTGCCAACAAAAAATCCATCATCTCCACTGCGTGTAGTGTAATTTTTGAAGATATTTCCTCCGAGGTTTTTACCCAGGGTATCCAATCCTTTATAATAGTAAATAATCGTTCCGTCAATCCTCCATTTTGGTGCAGGCTGATAAAATAATTTGCCTACAAACTCCTGGAAATTGGCTCCCAGCGGGTGTGCCAGCGGTTGATTATAATGCGTGTAGTTTGCCAGCGTATCATAGTGCGTATAGGTAAATGGCCTCACCCTGTTTGCTTCAAACTGCAGATCAAGGTTGCGGATGGAAAAGGCATCCACATACTTCACGCCCAGCTGATACCCATATTTATTTACCCAGCTGTCAGGATTTTTTCTGATGTCATTAATGCGAAATTCATCCAGCAAAAACTGACCATAAAATTGAAGCCTGTGTGCTACGTTTGCTTTAAAATCAAGGCCTGCAACTGCATTATCCGGGCTGCCCACAGTTCCTTCCACATGCCTGTAGAAGATCACCGGGTTCATGTATTGAAAATCAAACCTGTTTTTTCTGCCGAAAATAATCCCTTCAAATAAGCCAATATTCAGCCATTTGGTCACATTCATGCTCAGGTGGTGCATGGCTGCATATTTCCTGTCGAGTAATGTATCCCTGGTCTTGGTAAACTGGGGCATCAGTTCCATAAAAAGATTCTGGTAATTCAATTTCCAAATCTTGGTATTTATTTTCAGGAAAAGATTGCTGTTTCCCCAATCGCTGAGGAAAAGACTGCGGTACCCGTTACCGATAAAGTTTTTATCATAACCAAACTGTACATTGATGTGCTCTTTGGCAGCACCAAAAGTGAAATAGCCCCTTGCATCAAAATAATCAATCCCAGTATTTTTAAATGTTTTGAAAAAACCATATCCCGGCACTGCTCTTAGCTCAGCAACTTTCTGCTGAAAAAATTGTGGACCACGTTCCTGGTTGTCAGTAATGATAGAAGAGAAACCGATTTTCTTAGCGATCAGGCCACGAACATTCACGCCCCGGCTATTTAAAAAAATACCCTGGTCAAAACCCGGCTCTATAGCCTGGGTGATATGCAATACTGGATTTACCGCCAGGAAAAAATCAGGCGTATTTACCTCCAGCATGTTTGATTTTGTTTTGTAAAAGGTATTCCACAAAGGCCTTTTACTTTCAAAATCTTCTTTGGGAACTGTTACCCATTCAGAGTTATTCATCAGCAGGCTATGCAGGTTATATTCATCCACAGGGCTCAGGTCCAGGTCCGTCCATTCAGGATATTTATCCAGGCCGGTACTGTCAGCATAGCCCATTCTTGCACTATCCAGAAATTCTACTTGCTGCACTATCGCTTTTCGGCTGAGTGGTTTTAAGGTAGAAAAATTCAGGTTTGTATTTGTCTGTTGTTTTATCTCCAGTCTTTCTATAAAATGTGTAGACTTATCACCCTGGTTGAGGTAGGTGGACTGTGCCGCAGCCATCATCGGAGTTAGAAATAAAAAAACGGGTACTAAAGACTTGAAAAATTGCATGATGTTTTGGTAGAGGTGATAAAAATTGTAATTTGTCTCCCGATGCAAAAATATCTTTTTAAGGACATACTTCTGGTAAATGAAGGAAAAATAAAAAATGCTGATGTATATGTTAGCAATGGCCGCATAGAAAAAATCAATTCCAGTATTTCATTAACCCAAAAAGTAACCGAGATATACGGCAATGGCCGCTATTTAATTCCCGGCGTTATTGATGACCAGGTACATTTCCGGGAACCGGGTCTTACCCACAAAGCAGACATTCATTCGGAAAGTCGTGCTGCTGTTGCCGGCGGTGTGACCAGTTTTATGGAAATGCCTAATACCATCCCAAACGCACTTACCCTGGATATATTGCAGGATAAATATGCTATAGCTGCAAGAAACTCCCTGGCCAACTATTCTTTCTTCATGGGCGTAAGCAACCAAAATGCCGATGAGGCTTTGAAAGTGAACAAACATAAAAATGATATTTGCGGCCT
>JBBQYS010000209.1:0-3898 GCA_038208485.1 Chitinophagales bacterium | reverse complement strand
TGGCGTATGGCGGTCACTTTGCAGCTGCAGGACTTTCTATGCTGCCACAGAATGTTGACGCATTTCGGTTAAAATTTGAGGAGGTAGTAGCTGCTGCCATTGAGGATCATATGCTGATACCAGAAATAAAAATTGATGCTGAGATCAATTTTGCAGACATAACTGAAAATTTTTACAAAATCATTTGCCAGATGGAACCATTTGGACCGGAAAATATGCGACCAGTTTTTATTGCAAAGGCTGTGACAGATACTGGATTTTCTAAAGTTGTAAAAGAACTTCACCTGAGGTTTGTATTGCAGCAGCAGAACGTTACCATCACGGGCATTGGCTTTAACTTGGCCGAAAAAATTTCGTTGCTGAATAACAAGCATCCTATAGACATTGTCTTCACCATTGATGAAAATGAGTGGAATGGCAATAAATCCCTGCAGTTAAAAGTTATTGATATCAGAACAACAGCCACTCATCCTGCGGGAGCAGGAAGTGATTAAGCCCGAAATCTTCCCGACACGATTCCTCCATTTTTTTATTGTTCAATCCCCAACTGCTCATGCGATTTTTTTCTTACATAAAGTATTTTTTCTACCTAGTACGTAACTGGGATCTCAGCATTGCCAGGCACATCATCTCAAGAGAAATTAAGGGAGAAAAAAAATATGGCATCTATACTACCGGTGCAGATGATTTGGAAGAATTGGAAGAAAAAGGTATAGACATTGAGCACTCTAATATTTATATGCCCGCCAGCTACGATTTACTGGAAGATGTGTTTGCAAAAACAAAAGTCTCCGTTTTTAAACATCTTCTGGATATAGGGTGTGGTAAAGGCAGGGTGCTGTGTGTGGCTGCGCACCTGGGAGTAAAGAAAGTTTCGGGTATAGATTTTTCAAAAGAATTTTGTAGGGAGGCAACTAAAAATCTCATCAGCACACAACGAAATTTGAATGACCTGGAATTTAAAATCTACAACAACGATGCTTTTTATTTTGAAATTGCAGGAGATGTGGATTGCATATTTATGTTCAACCCCTTTGATGATCTGATCATGAGTGGCGTATTGGAAAATATTGAAATAAGCCTGGAAGAACATCCAAGAAAAATGACCATCATCTATTTTAATCCTTTGCAAAAGCATATGCTTCTGGATTTGGGATACGAGGTAATTTATCAACAAAAAAAACTTACTTACCTCGAAGCAGCGGTGCTAACAAAAAGCCCCGGCCAAAGCCAGGGCTAGAAGATTTTATCAATCTATATTTTAGTTTTTATTTTCCATCAGGTCTACACTCCTGCTGATAAATTCCGTTAGGTTTTTTCCGGTTAATAAACCCTGTGACAACAAGGCAAGGTCGCCCAGATTTTTCACTAACTTTTGTTGCTTGTCGGTTGCCTGTTCTGCAAGGATGCTACCAAAAATTGGATGATTACCGTTGATGGTGAGGTTTACTTCATCGGGCATTTGTGCGTAGAATGCAGCCATACCACCTCCCACTGAAGCCATATCTTTCATCCTGCGCATTTGCTCAGGGCGGGTAGCCGTTACCGGTGGTGCATCAGCGCTAAGGCCTTTTACCTCTACACTGATGTGTAACCCTTCCTGCGGCTGCTCAAACAACGTTTTTAATTTCTCCGCATCTTCTTTGCTTAAGATGCTATCGGCGCTATCGGTTTTGTCAATCAGGTTGTCAGTGATATCAGCATCTACCCTGGTAAATACGGTATCAGACCATTTCATTTCTACGCTATTGATAAAAGCTGCATCTACCAGCGTTTCCATTTTTACAACGGTGTAACCTTTTGCCACGGCCTGCTGAATGTAGGCATCCTGTTGTATAGGGTTGGTAGTGTAAAGAATTACCTGTTTGCCATCTTTATTTTTTTGATTGGCTGCGGTAGCAGTTTTATATTCTTCCAGCGTAGAGAATTTTCCATTGCTGTCTTCCATTACAAAAAACTTATTTGCCTTGTCCAGGAACTTATCGTCCGTCATCATACCATACTTTACAAATAAGCCCAGGCTCTCCCACTTTTCTTCAAAAGCTTTTCTATCAGTATTAAAAATCTCTTCTAACTTATCTGCTACTTTTTTGGTAATGTGCGCATTGATCTTCTTAACATTCGGGTCGCCCTGCAGGTAACTGCGGCTCACATTCAGCGGAATATCGGGGCTGTCTATTACACCATGAAGCAGCATCAAAAATTCAGGAACAATATCCTTTACTTCATCGGTTACAAAAACCTGGTTGCTGTATAATTGTATTTTGTTTTTTTGAATTTCATAGCTCTGCTTTATTTTTGGAAAGTATAAAATACCGGTTAAGTTAAACGGATAATCTACGTTAAGGTGAATCCAGAACAAAGGTGTTTCGCTGTACGGATACAATTCCTTGTAGAAGTTTTCGTAATCCTCTTTGCTTAGCTCAGATGGCTTTTTAATCCAGGCCGGGTGTGGGTTATTAATCGGCTTTATTGCTACGGGCTCCTCGCCTTCTTTTACCTCGGTAGCTGCTTCATTGGCTACACTAAAATAAATAGGTACCGGCAGGAATTTACAAAATTTCTCGAGCGTTTCTCTTACTTTATTTTCTTCTAAAAACTCCTGGCTTTCTCCATTTAGATGCATCACAATAGAAGTACCTCTTTCAGGTTTGATAGTTTCTTCAAGTGTAAACTCAGGACTACCGTCACACTCCCATCTTACTGCGGGCGCTTCTTCTCTGAAGCTCTTGCTAAATACCTCTACCTTATCACTCACCATGAAAGAGCTGTAAAAACCCAAACCGAAATGCCCTATAATATTGGCTTCATTTTGACCTTTGTATTTTTCCAGAAATTCTTCGGCGCCACTAAAAGCCACCTGGTTCAGGTATTTATCAATCTCTTCACTTGTCATTCCTACTCCCTTGTCTAAGATGGTCAAAGTCTTCTTTTCTTTGTCAATTATCACATCTATTCGCAAGTCACCCAATTCTCCTTTGGCTTCACCGATAGACGACAATGTCTTTATTTTTTGAGTTGCATCTACTGCATTACTGACAAGTTCACGGATAAAAATGTCATGCTCACTATATAAGAATTTCTTAATAATCGGGAAAATGTTCTCTGTTTGTACCCTAATGTTTCCTTTTTGCATATAAAATATTGTTTTAAAATTTTTCTTTTAATTAGCTCGCAAAAGCAGTACCACATGTGATAACGGAAAATCTGTCAGGCACATTATTTGAAAAAAAAACCAACATGCCAGCAAAATAAATGCCCTCAATCGAGGGCATTTATTAATAGAAAAAATATAAAATTAGTTTTTAATGAATTTCAGGTTTTGTGTTGCATGGCCATCATTCAGTTGCAGGATGTAAATACCCGGCTTCATAGCACTTAACCTCTTATTAAGTTGTTGATTTAACTGGTAAAGCGATCCCTTAAAAATAAAACTTACCTGCCCTGTGCTACTCATAAATCTAGCAGTGTAAAATTCTGAAGGGCTATTGCTTGTAATGCTTACAACATTTGCCACAGGATTTGGAAACAATGTAACCTCATTTTTATTTTTCCCTCCAAATGTAACAGAAACTATGGCGGAATAAACAGACTTTCCATCGTTGTCAAATTGCCTAAGCCTGTAAAAATTTCGCCCTATCACAGGAAAAGAATCAAACGCCTGGTAAGTAGCACCATTAGAATATCCAAGCGCATTCACCAGGGTTAGAAAACTGAAAAGGATAGCATCAGTTGATTTCTCAACAATAAAATGCCGGCTGTTTATTTCACTGGTTGTTTTCCATTTAATGATCACATCATTTGTTCTGGCTAACGCATTGAGATTAGCAAGTGTTACGGGCACTACCGCAGCAAAACTGAACCTTGAGTACACAGGCAAATGATCGGAGGCCGTTGT
>JBBQYS010000208.1:0-3899 GCA_038208485.1 Chitinophagales bacterium | reverse complement strand
TTCTCTTCATCTTCCTGCAGCGTAAGTTGAGCATCGCTGAAAAGGTTATTGGCCAGTCCGGCACTCAGCAACTGTTCCATATTATACTTAGCAGAATCAACGGTCCCAAAACTTGAGCTTATTGTCTGTCCCTGCACAGTAACCTGTATTTCCTGGTTAGAGATATTCTTACCCATGCTTGCATAAAAGCGATGTGTTTTTCCACCACCACGGGCAGGTGGGCCACCACGCCCGTCAAAGAATACCACATTAATTCCATATTCCTTAGAGATAGCAGTAAGTGATTCTTTGGCTTTGTATATGCCCCAGTTGGCCATTAAGTAACCACCATCTTTTGTGCCGTCAGAAAAGCCCAGCATGATGGTTTGTTTACTTCCTCTTTGTTTTACATGTTTTGAATATGCTTCGTTTTCATATAATTCCTTCATAATTCCTGCTGCATTTTGCAAATCAACAACCGTCTCAAAAAGTGGCACAATATCTACCGGCAGATTTTCCTGCTCCCAACCACTGAGCCGAAATAAGGCAGCCACTTCCAGTACATGAACTACGCTCTGGCATTGGCTGATGATATATCGGTTACAACCTTCCTCGCCGTTATTTTTTTGAATTCTTTTAATGGCCGAAATAGTTTGCAAGCTGTCTTTTATAATGCCTTCATACAAAGAAGGATCAGCTTTTTTACTGACCGATTGCAATACTTTAATTTTTTCTTCCGATGATAATTCCGCATAGCTTCCCGGAATTAATTCTTCTGTTTCTGCAATGGCCATTAATACTTCTTCATGTACTGTTGCTTCCTGCCTGATATCAAGTGTAGCAAAATGTAACCCGAATACATACACCTTGCTGATGAGCGATTCCAGTTTGTCAAGAAAGAGTCCATTGTGCTCTTCCAGTAAAATGTTTTTTATTTCATTCAGTACTTTAAGAATAGATTTTTGGGAGATAACCGTATGCGTATCCCTCACAAATAAACTATTATATAAATTAGCTTCCAGTTCTTTTATCAAGGGTTCTACCCCTTTGAAAGTAAGCCTGCGCCTGAGTTTGCGAACGTCCAGGTAATAACTGCGAAGAATAGCGCTACGCAATGCATCACCAACCCTAAGCGTTGTTGAAGCATTTACAAAAGGATTTCCATCCCTGTCGCCACCGGGCCAGAATCCAAGTTTTACCACCGGATTTTTTTGGGTAAGCACTTCAGGATATTGGTCTGTAATTTCTGAAATGATTTTTCCTGCAGCATCATAAAACACATTTTCCAAAAACCAGATCAGGCTAATGGCTTCATCAAGTGGTGTAGGTTTATCTTTTTTGAGGAAAGGCGTTTTTCCCAATTGTTGCAGGTAAGTATTTATGTTTTGGACATTATTGCTCATTACTGCTCTTGTAGTATCATGAATAATGCCCAATACAGCACCTGTATAAAACTGTGTAGGATGTGCCGTGAGTACAAGCTGCACACAAAAATCTTCCAGCTTTTTTTTCAGCTCGGTTTCTTTTCCCTCTTGCCTTGCTTCTATTAAAAGTTGCCTTACGCTACCAGCTCCTGTAGTATCGTTTATTTTGGTAAAGGCCGCATCTTCCAGCGCATCAAAAAGGACCACCTGCCGCTCTGCATATTGTGTAAAACGGAAAAGCATATCCAGTTTTTCTTCTGGCGTTTTTTCGGAAGCCTGCCGGCGAAAAAAATCTTCTAAAATTTCCAAAGGACTTTTCCCCTGTTCATAACCTTCTTCACAATCACTCACCAATTGGCTCAATAGTATACCTGTGTTTTCTATCCGGTGAAATGGAAGTGCGGTAAATAAACCATTGTATAATTGAAACTTGATACCAACTTCATTATTGTACACGCCAAGCCTGCCTATATTATTTGTAGTCATGTAGATTTAGTTTTTTTCAATCAGGTATGAATATAACTTTTCCTTTACCCAAAAGTAACTTACCTGTGTAAAATAAAAGTTAGAGAAATAAAGATGCTGGAAAATAGATTTCTACCTGGCGCAATTAAAAGTTTATTTTGGGCTAAAAAAATCATTTGCTACAAGACCATCCATTTGCCGTAGAAGCTTTTTTTGAATCCAGTAATGTATTGGCATTCGCTGTGCCCAAAGAAGAACTACAGGACATGATACCGGATTGCCTGGAACTCGATCTCTTTGGAGACAAATGGGCATTTATTGCCATTGCAATGGTGCAAACTAACAACCTCAGACCAAAAGGTTTTCCAAAATTTATGGGTAATGATTTTTTCCTGATCGGTTACCGAATTTTTGTGAGGTATACCAACGCTGCAGGAAAAAACTTGCGTGGGCTTTATATCATAAAGAGTGAGACCAATAAAAAGAAGATGGAATTCCTGGGAAATATTTTTACGCACTATCATTACACAACAACTGATATCAGCATTAATAAAAACGGTAAAGAAACACTTGTCAGTTCCAAAAAATCTGATTTCGAAGTAAAGTTTAAAGAAGCAGGAGAATCTGCTGCTTTGCCCAAAAATTCTCCATTTGCCAGCTGGAAGGAAGCGAGGAGATTTGCAGGTCCGTTACCATTTACTTTTACCTATGATGCTGAAAAAAAAGAAGTGCTTATCATAGAAGGTGTTCGCACAAATTGGATACCGGAACCACTTGAGGTAGAACATTTCAGGTTTCATTTCCTGGAGCAACTTTCTTTACATGGCCTTGTGCTGGCTAATGCATTTACCATAAAAAACATTCCTTATTATTGGAAGAAAGGAAAAAAAGAAAAATGGAACCCATAAGAAAACCATACCAGGGTATGAAGAATATTCTTCGCTTCAATGCTCATTCTTATGTGGCGGGGATAATCTTTGTCAGTATTGTATTTATCACAACAACCTATGTTGGTGGCTGGCAAAAAATCGTTTTACTCTGTTTGGGAATTTTAGCTTTGGTGTCAATGATTCTTTCGCTGTTGGTTTCCTGGTGGGTATATGACCGTTCCGCACTTTACTCACTGAAATGGTTGCCAGATTATAACCTGGAAGGAAAGAAGCTGATCAACATACATGCAGGATTTGATGAAACAAGTACCCTGCTTCAGCAAAAATTTCCAAGAGCAACATTAGATGTACTTGATTTTTATGATCCTGCCCTGCACACTGAGTTATCTATAAAAAAAGCCCGGAAAGCTTATCCACCTTATCCGGGAACCCGTGTGATTCAAACTTCAAATGTTGCTATTGCAGCGAATGATGCAGACCTGATCTGTTGTATTTTTTCTGCACACGAGATAAGAAATGAAGCCGAACGTATAGAATTTCTCCGTGCATTGCGGAACGGCCTGTCTGCTAACGGAAGAATCATTCTGACTGAGCACCAAAGAGATTTACCTAATTTCCTGGCGTATAATGTTGGGTTCTTTCATTTCCATTCACCACTGATGTGGAAAAAAAATATACAATCTGCGGGGTTGCACATAGAAAAAATAATCAGGATCACACCTTTGATCAGTACATATATATTAACTGCACATGGAAATTCAGCTTAGAATAATTGGAGCACTGTTTATTTTACTCGCATTGATGCATGTCATCTTTCCCCGGTATTTCCGTTGGCGGGAAGAGCTACAGGGTCTGACGCTCATCAACCGGCAAATGATGTACATCCATACTTTTTTTATCGGGTTAATGGTTTTTTTAATGGGGATTTTTTGCCTTACTTCTGCTGATCAGATCCTGTTTACCCCGCTTGGTAAAAGAGTTTCTCTTGGCTTTGGAATTTTTTGGCTGGCCAGGGCTTACATTCAATTCTTTGGTTATTCCCGGGATCTCTGGCGGGGGAAACGCCGTGAGACTGGGATTCATCTGCTGTTTTCTGTTTTCTGGCTTTACTGTACAGCATTATTTTTTTCCGTTTATTTCT
>JBBQYS010000207.1:0-3931 GCA_038208485.1 Chitinophagales bacterium | reverse complement strand
CCGTGTGGGTGCAAGTGGAAATGTAAAAGACCATTGGCAAACAGACGCTTCGCTGCAAGGTATTGTAGCTCCAAAAAATGGGTATATATTTGTGTATGTAAGTAACGAGAGTAATCTCGATGTGTTCTTTGATAATTTACAGGTAATACATACACCCGGGCCTATTTTGGAGGAAACGCATTATTATCCATTCGGCTTGACGATGGCGGGAATATCTTCAAAGGCGGCAGGAGGATTAGAGAATAGAAGGAAGTTTAATGAAGGAACTGAATTAAATACCGACTTGGGATTAGATTGGTATGAAACAACATGGCGGGGTTATGATGCACAATTAGGAAGGTTCCACCAAATAGACCCGCTTGCAGATGCAAACCCAAGTTTATCAGGCTATACTTATGTAATGAATAACCCCCTTTTATTCAATGACCCATTTGGACTTGATACGGTAAGAGTGAATGGAGAAGGTTCTCATAAAATACAAGTTCGTCAAGGCGATATATTGGCATGGACAATTGGAGATGCAACATCTTACTATAACTATGACCCCGGTAATTCTAATGCGGTAGGTGGTTTTGTGGGTGAAGGAATGGATGGAGGTACATTACCAGAAGTTACAGTAACTGCTACTGCTAAAAATGGTAGTAGTCCTGGCTTTCTACCTTCATTATTGGGTAGCGGTGGTTATGGAGCTTTAACAACTTCTGCCAATTATTCTGATATTGGGTTAACTGGATATGCAACTGGACAAAGGTTCACTAATCCTATAATAAGCGCATACAAGAACAATCAATTTTTAGCTACTTACAAAGGTCAAACCAGAACATGGAGTATGAACTTTCGAGGAAATGGAGCTGTATCCAGTGCAACTGTTAATGCAATAAAGTCAAAGTTTCTTCAATCCAAGGCAGTTACCACGTTTAAAGGGTTGGAAAAGTTTAGTCAAAAAGTAGCGTGGCTAAATACAGGTTTTATTGCCACTGATATTTATTCTAATGGATTAAATCTCGGTAATGGACAAGGTGCTGTATTTAGTGTGGTTGGGCACATGGGGGTGCCAGGAGCTATAATAGGAACTGCCTATGGTATAGCTGAATTAGGACTTCCCACGGGTAATCAAGCAGAAATGCAAAGATTAGGTTCAGGAGCATTGCAAGGTCAGATTATGCATCCGTACCAAGTAATGGGTGGATTAGGGGCATCAATGCCAATCAGATAAACATAAGTATAACCCCAATGTTCAACTATATCTATTATCGCAGTTACTGTTTTTTTGAAAAGAACGGACTTGCTTTTGACCCGCATAATTTTGCTGTAAATATTCCGACCGTTATACAGGTATTTGTTATCAATCTTGTCTATTTTATCTTAGTTAAAGCTGGTAAGGTGGGCTTTATCGGAGATAAAGTTCTAATTGCTTATCCAATTGCTCTTTTAGGTCTATATGTTCTTAACGATAAATACTTTAACGGTAGAATTAAGAAATATAAAAAGAGATGGAATACAGAAACAGGTGGAGCAAGAATATTTAAGGGAGTACTCTTAGCTTTAGTAGCACTAAGTTGTTTTATAAGCATTTTCATTTTTGCTAACGAACTTCATAAGCTGCGTAATAAATAGATAAAGCCCCTGACGGGGCTTTTGTATTTTTATGAAGCATACGCCTGCTGCGTATTAAAATCTCTTATATAAGCAGTAATCATTTTAAGTACTAAGTTTTTTTCTTCGTCAGGCAGTGCAGATATTTTTTTAAACTGATTAATCAGTTCGGCATCTTTTAAAGAAGCTTGTGCTTTACTCTCATTGTCACCCATCACTAAAAAGTCAATGGTAGTGCCAAATACATCTGCTAAGTTTTTTAAAACATCAGCAGGTGGGTAAATATTTTTAATCTCATACCGTGCCATCTGTGTATGAGAGATATTAATTTTCTTAGCCAGGTCGGCTTGTGTAATACCTGAATTTTTTCTTAGTTTCTGCCGATGCAGGTGTTGCAATTATCACGATGCCATCGCCCCGCCGCCACACGCCGATGCAGGTGTTTTCACCTGCATCAACAAATTTTCTGCCGCTGCAGGTAAGCCTCCCACCCGTAAGACGTTGCCGCCGCTTGGGCTTCGACCAGCGGCATAAGTGCCCATTATTACCCTGATGCCGGAACAATTGCAGTTCCTCATCAACAACGAAGCATTAAGCCGTGTGGGTGCAAGTGGAAATGTAAAAGACCATTGGCAAACAGACGCTTCGCTGCAAGGTATTGTAGCTCCCAAAAATGGTTATATATTTGTTTATGTAAGCAACGAGAGTAATCTCGATGTGTTCTTTGATAATTTACAAGTAATACATACACCTTGACCTATTTTGGAGGAAACACATTATTATCCGTTCGGACTCACCATGAGCGGCATCAGTTCTAAAGCAGCCGGCTCTCTGGAAAATAAGAAGAAATTTAATGGCATAGAGCACAATAATGATTTGGACTTAAATACTTACGAGGCATTTTACAGAACTAACGATCCACAAATAGGAAGATGGTGGCAAGTGGATCCCAAATGCGAACCCAAAGAGGATAAAGATGAAATTGGATTAGAGAGTTTGTCGCCGTATAATTCAATGTCAAATAATCCCATTAGTTTAACTGACCCTCTGGGAGATGAGGCTAAAAATGAGTATAAAATTGTTATGAAAGGCGGTGAAGTAGTTAGCACTTCAATGACCGGAACTAAGGGAGGGAATCAGAAGGATTATATTACTGTTGTAAATATGGATAAGGCGCCTTATGCAGATGGCGTTAAAACTGTTGAAGCAGATGTGGCTAAATTTCCTACATCAGGTCCAGGCAATAATTTCGATGCTGCACAAAGACAAAATCCAACACCTGGATATAGGGAGTTTCATAATAAATCAACCGAGTTAGCTGCTTTTGAATGGCTACCAATTGGACGGGCAGGCAAGGCGACAACATTACTGGGTGCTGCTAAAAAATATACGATTTCACAAGTTAAGGATGCTTTAAAAAAAGTGTATAAAGAAATTGGTACAGACGGTGGGTTGCCGAAATCTGAACCCGGCAAATGGGGAAGCCCGCAAAGAAGTGATGGCACCAAAGGGTATAGATTAGATCCTGCTCATCCCAATAGACCACCAGGGCATCCAGAAAGTGTACCCCACATAAATTGGTGGGATAAAACGAATGGCACTAAAAGAGGAAAAGGTTTGATAGAAGATGTTGTTCCTATATTAAACCCATAATTAAAATTAGTATGAAAATTAAGGAAAGCAAGAAAGTACTGCAATCTGAAATCAATTTATTAAAAGATATATGTTGCCAAATACTTGGTTTGCGTTATGACTTTAATGAATGGGGTGATTTGTATAAAATTGCTATTGAAACCCTAAGTAATAATGTAGTTATTGACAATACTCATGAAGCCAATAGTTTATTGAGCAAAATAGGTGTGAATTATTTAGCAGACGATTTGGATATTTTTATTATAGATACAATGCCCACCGCAGTGTATAAATTAAATTGGGGCGATTTAAAAATTTTGTGGGATGATATATGGTGTCCTCCTATACAAGACGGTTTGTTGCTATATATCCCAAATCATAAAATGCTCCTCTTGACACATTGGGATACTGCTTATTATAATTAATTCCGCCGTTGTTGCGTATGCAGGGCGGGCATGCGGCAGAGCGTACCAACAACCAGTAATGGAGCAACCGAATAAAATTAGTAAAGCCATCAGTTATAAAAAGCTGGTGGTTTTTTAATGAGCATAAGCTTTACCAGTTTCCCTCCGCCGTCGGTGTTCGGCCAGTAAGAAGCCGCCGCCGCTTGGTGTTATCACCAGCGGCATTGCATCAACGCCAGGCATGTCTATCCCAATAATATATTAGCACATTAAATTTTCTGCCGATGCAGGTGTTGCAA
>JBBQYS010000206.1:0-3951 GCA_038208485.1 Chitinophagales bacterium | reverse complement strand
ATATTTCTGCCAGGTCAAGTGCCAGCGAAAACCTGCGTTCGCCCGGCTGGTGCAAAAAACTGATGGTAGGATTTAATTGGGTATGGTAAATCATATCAAGGCAAAGCGTATAACATAGCGTGTTTAAGAAAGACACCATTGCATTTACTTCGTTGCCCGGCGGTTGTTTGCTGCGGTTGCCCATGTTAAAATCGTTGATGATGGTATCAAAGGCTTCGTAATAACTCATTCGGATATTGCCCTCCAGTCCCATCAGCATGGGTATGTCCGTGGCAGTGGGCAATTGCAGTGCCAGCGCTTCTATCCTGGTAATGCAGGCACTTGTATCTTTTTCCCGGTTATTGTAATAGCGCAGGTTCTTTACCATATTAAACGCAGCAGCTTCTATTAATTTGACGGCAATCACCATTCGTTTTTTTGAGTTGCTGTAGGCTGCTGCCTGGGCTATCAGCATTTTACCGGCCAGCAAATATTCCTTGCTCATAAACGAACCGGTATAGTGCTCATAATAATCGAAAAAATGAACACTTACATGTGCCTTACCCAGAAAATTAAACATAGCGCTGTTGGCATCCAGGCTGCCGAAAGCATAGAGATTATCTACTGTTTCTATAGGAATGTATTTTGGCGTGCCCTCCGTACCATTTTCATCTACAGGTAAAAACTTAAGCGTATTGTCTTTCCTGCTCAGGCGACCGGGATTAAAAAGGTAATATGATTTTTTCATTGTCTGAACCGGGATTTTTTAATTGATTAACAGATTACCCGGATTGGCTTTTAATTGTTGAAACAGTATTTAAAAATGACTGATTTGTATTTATTGCATACCGGGTATAAATTTTTTATTGAGCAATCGTTTGTGCTGCAAACTTTTTGATCCAAAATTTATAAGTAAACCTATTTCCATGTTATACGCCTCCAGGTAATTGAGCCCCTGGGCCAGGTGTACGTCTTCCAGGGCTATGATGGCTTTCAACTCTACCATTATTTTGCCCTCTACAAAAAAATCAACCCGTCGTGACCCTACAGGCTCCTGTTTATAAAAAATACTCATCTCTTGTTCCCTCGCAAAAGATAATCCGGCTAGTCGGAATTCTATGGCCAGGGCACGCTGGTAAATCACTTCCTGAAAACCATTTCCCAGGTGCCTATGTACTTCCATTGCAGCACCAATAATTTTGTGCGTAATATCCCCGTATTTAAATGCCTCCATTAGTCTGTTTTTTACACAAAAAGAGAATCTATTCAACCTGAAAAAAAATAATCGGACTATTCCAAAACCTAAAAAAACCTGTAATAACCAATCCCGGCCATCCCATCATCCCGGTCCAGTCAATAATCCCGGATATCCCTCAATCCAAAAAATCCCGGTTCAGACAGCAATCCTGGTCATGATTCACTAACATAACAAAAATCATAGTAAGAACAGCTTTTGCAAATCTTCGCATTTAGCAGCGGCGGACACATTTCACTTTCCACAATGGCTTCAATATGTTTGATCACCATTTTTAAGTATGCCCTGTCTTCTTCATTAAGGGTGATGGTGGCCCTGGTTTTTAATTTTGGATATTCCAGAATACCGGTTACGCCATCCACACCATTTTGCTCCAGCAGCAAAAGATAATACTTTAACTGCCACTCATGGGCCGTCTCCATCTTATCGCTACGCTTTAGCTCATGGATCACTTTATTTTTAGCATCATAAAAATCAATCTTGCCAGTCCCCTCCCAGCCTCCCCCGAAAGAGGAGGAGAGTTCAATTTCTGAATATTTTTCTGCCCGCTGCGGATAACTGGTTTCATGCAAAAGTTTGCCATCTGCTACCACGTTAGATGTTTGCTCCATATTGATCCCATTGGCAAACAGCCATAGTTTTCTATGGCAGATGTGGTAGTAGTTGATATGGGTGGCGGTTAGGCGCATTGGTAACTTATAAATGAAGCCATTTTATAATAAAGACTGTGTATATTCAATTACAACATGTTGCAGATTTAGTTTTATTTCTTCCCAGGTTTTCGGTAGTAATTGCACCGGCGATGGCTCCAGGTTTGCATCGTCAAAATTGGTGAGGCTATGAATAATATAGCCTGTATCAATTGAGGGAAACTTCGATTTGAATATTTCAAGCATTTGAGCAAGGGAAAAATTATTTAACAGAAAAGCAATATCCCAAAAATCTTTTTTGGAAAAACGGTTGCTCAACGCCTGTAATTTCATTGGAATCATATCCTCCAGTGCTATCAACCTGGCTCCTTCTGTGGTTTCAAAAGGCAGCAGCCATTTAAAAGGGTATAAAACAAAATCCACTTTTACATTGGCGATGGTAAACATCATTGTTTGATTTTGTTCAAATAACAATTCGGCTGATGGAAACCTTGTAGTAATGGCCTGAAAAACAGTACTGTTTTGATACGGAATATTAGTGAAAAAAACAAGATCTACCGATAAGCGATGCCCCAGTCGTAACGCAATGCTGGTACCGCCGCCCAATGCAAAATTTCTAAAAGGCGGAAGAGCGCAAATGCTTTTTAATAATTCCAGGGTAGCGGGTTCAACAGCATTTTGTTGTAGCATTTAAAATCAGTTTTCTGAAGTTGTAAAATGGTGCAAAGAAAGCTTAATACTGGTTTGCGTAAATATGCCGACCTTACAATTTCCTGCCGTATACGTGGCAAGCTGTAATATTTCATGATAAGTACCTGGTCGTTCCAGCTACCATAGTTAAATACTTTTTCCATTACAAATAAAGAAGATTTTTCAAAATCTAAATCATCAAAGGAAATATCCCAAAAAGCCTTTTTTGAAATGGGCGGTTGTAACATAATTGTTGCTATATAAGTAAAGTTAAGCATTCCGGTATTTTGTTTACTTAGTTTTCCCGGGAAATTGTTAGTTGATTAATTTACAAATGGCGATAATTTTCTTATGGCAGATGTGGTCATGGGTGGCGGTAAGGTGCAGGATTAAAGGGGCAATTCATTTGAAGATGAATCAATGTCGTCCATGTCATCGGTATCCTCCTCATTCCAAATTTCGAGACAGGGGCAGTACTCTTTAAAAATACAATCAGGGGCATAACCGGTACAAAAATCAAAGCCCATCATTCCGCTGTTAACAATATCCGTTTTGGTGTTCAATGTATTTACCGTCATGGTGTAAGCGATTGGCAGTGGCAACAATTCCGGCAAACTGATATCAAGGTTCCAGGTAAACATCATCTTTCCAAAAGCCTTCAATACCTCTTCTATTTCCGCATCATTCAATTGTTCCGGTGGTGGAAAATTTATTGCATCCAACCCGCAGTAATAACCGAAGCTGTGTGCTGGTTCTTTTCCTTCAAGCCAGTTTTCAACTTCTTCAATATGCTCTTCAAAAGTTTGTGGCCGTTGATCTTCCAAAGTGATTTCGGTGCGGTGTGCAGCAGCAATATCTGATAGTAGGTGGGGGAGAGATGGGTGCATGGGGTTGAAGGTTTATAGATTTCATTTTCGGCGTCGCAGGGAGCAGTTATTAATTATTTAGCGACAACCAGCTTGTTTTTTTTGACCCGGATACGTATTCAGATTAAATAATCAGATTTTCACTAGTTAAAATAAGTCCCAGTATGCTACTGTAAGAATCTCTATTAATCAAATACAAGTCATTGTAACTAGTTTCATAAAGGGGTTTAATATCAGTTTTCTTTAATCGTATTTGAACTATTTGATTATTCATTTTTTTGAGATGGTTTTGAATTTTGTACTTAGCCTCCATAATTTTTACAAAATCTTTCTTTTTATTTTGTGAATAACAAAGGGTTTTGAAATTATCTTCTAATTCCTTTAACGCTTGAAATGAATTGTCGCTTTCGTCTATGGGAACATAGCAACGAAATTCTTCACCAAATACATCATTGTCTATCAACCTAAATTTGCCTATTGTTTCGAATGCTAATTCATTGATATGATTTGT
>JBBQYS010000205.1:0-4026 GCA_038208485.1 Chitinophagales bacterium | reverse complement strand
GGGGCATTAATAGTAAAACCAATTCCTTTTTTCCACTAACAGAAGCTGCAAGGATCACTAATTTTCAATATGATATTTATGCACGGCCCATTGGTCAAACAAACTATACAGGTACCGCAACCATTGTATATGCAGCCCTTGGAAATGGAAATTCAAAGGTTACTGCCACAGAACCTTCCGGGCAGGTATCAGAAAAAATAACCGATGCAAGTGGAAAAATTACAGTAGCAAAAGACAATGGAGGAGAATTGTTCTACACATATGACAGCAGGGGAAAACAAACAGAAGTGAAGCATGGAGCTACAACAGTTATCAGCTCTGTGTATGACGATTATGGTAATCAGGTAAGCCTTACCGATTTAAATGCTGGCACCATAATGTACAACTATGATGCTTATGGCCGGCTTACCCAACAACAGGATGCTAAGGGGAATACCACTACAATGGCTTATGATGAGTTAGGTCGGCTGGTTTCCAAAACAATTGCAGAAGGGACAATAACATACGCTTACTACAAAAACCCATTCTTAGGATGCAGCAATAATAACCTTACTCAAATTACAAATTATAATGGCATTGTTAGAAGCTATAGATATGATGCGCTTGCAAGGCTAACCAGAGCAACACAATCCGGAACAAGCGATGCGCTTACACATGTTACCAACTATGGGTACAATGCTTTTAGCGGACTCTTATCTACCACATATCCCTCCGGAGTAACTGAGCATAATACCTATGATGTAAATGGTTATTTAATAAAAAAATCGGCAAGCGGAACAGGTTTATCTGAATTAACAGATCTATACTATAATCCCGCTGTAGATGGAGAAGGTAAAATGATTGCCTACACGTTGGGCAATGGTAAAACCACCACAAAAACTTACAATAATGATTTCCCGCTATCAAGTGTAACACCTGCTGTCCAAAACCTAAGCTATAATTTCCAGGCAAATACCGGGAATTTACTTCAACGATCAGATATTTTAACTGGCCAATCAGAAACGTTTACCTACGATAATTTAAACAGGCTTACGAATGCCACTGTGAACAACAACGTGCAATTTGCATTGACTTATGACGGAAGTAGTGCAAACAGTATGGGAAATATTGATACAAAAACAGATGCTGGTTATTACAAGTACAGGTCAGACAAAAAACATGCGGTAGCTTATATAACAGCTACACCGGTTTCGGGCCAATCTCCTGTAACGCCAACTCCGGTTTCCACTATTTCTCAAGATGAGCAGCAAATCACCTATACTTCTTTTTTAAAAACCTACAGCATTACGGAGAATAGCTTAATAAGTTCCCCTCCTTTCCTGCGTTTTGACTATGGTGCAGATTATGAAAGAGTAATGGGAACCAGCACAATGGGACGTGGTGCCAAAGAGACCAGGTATTATGATGGCAGTTACGAAGAGCAGAAAATAAATAGTGGTGCGGTTACGAGCATTCATTATATAGCTGGGGGCGATGGTTTATCTGCTATGCTAATTACAGAAAATGGAGTAACTACGCCTTACTATACATATACCGATTACCTCGGCAGTATACTAACAGTTACCAATGCCGCAGGCAGCATAGTGGCAACACAAAATTTTGATGCATGGGGCAGAAATAGAAACCCTGCAAACTGGAACCAACACGGAAATTCTAGTCTCACGCAAACTTGGTTATATCGTGGTTACACCGGCCACGAAATGCTGCCAAATTACGCCATGGTTAATATGAATGGCCGGATGTATGATCCTATACTTGGCCGTATGTTAAGCCCAGATCCTTACGTACCCACACCTTATGGCACACAAGGATACAATAGGTATACTTATGCAATGAATAATCCGTTGAAGTATACGGATCCTGATGGGAATTTCGTTCACCTTGTAGTCGGGGCGTTTATAGGTGGAACGTTAAATTGGATAATGAATGGTGCTCAATTTAATGCTAGAGGACTTGGCTATTTTGGTGTAGGTGCATTAGCAGGAGCAGTAGGCGCTGGCATTGGAGCAGGCGTCAACGTAGGAATGGCAGGAGGTTCTTTTAGTGCTGGTTTTATGGGTACGGCAGCAGGGGTGTCAAGTACCGGTTTCATTGCAGGATTTGCAACGGGGGCATCTGCTGGCATTGCCAGTGGATTTATTTCTGGTTCCGGAAATAGTTTTGTGAGTGGCGATAATATTGGGCAAGCATTGGGTAAAGGTCTCAATCAAGCATGGAAGCAAGGAATATCAGGAGGTCTTGGCGGTGGAATTGCGGGTGGAATAGATGCTATCTCAAAAGATGTAAACTTCTTTAGTGGTGCAACAAAAATGGATTTGTCTTCTGGTTATGGAGCCCATGGCGTCAGTACAGATCAAAATATTTTCGGAAAGCGGGTGGGTTCTTACACAGATTTAAATATCCCTGTATATGAATCGTCCTCCTTGGATGCCGGGGCTGGACTTACTCTTCCTGGTCGAGGAATTATTGTAAGCAAAGGTGCTTTCAGCAGAGGATTAGATCCTAGACTAATGGAGCATGAATTTGGTCATATTATGCAAGCGAGGAAAGTCGGTTTTAACGCATTTTATAATGTTATTGCTAAGGAAAGTGTAATAAGTGCAGCAATGGGAAGTAATCACAGAAATTTTTGGACTGAAACTTGGGCTAATTATTTATCGAAAGAATATCAAAAAACATGGTACATAGGAAATAGCGTCCGATTTCCAATTCAAAACATTAGTGATTTTAATTTGCTTAGATTAAGGTTAAATTCTCCGTTCTTCTTCCCATAAAATAAAAAATCATGAAACTAATTTTTCCATTATTCATTTGTATCACTTTTTTAACTGGATGTCCTACAATGGATCCTGCTACGGGAACAATTGACATTTTTAACTACTCAGATTCTGCTATATACGTTTACCAATCTTGTAGTGATTCTCTAAGTTGTGAACCGGCCCTAGATTTATTTTTGGTTGAAAGGGTACCTCGAACGGATGCTGAGGGAAACAGAATGAAAGATACTATAGCTCCAGACTATAGAATAAATGCATATTCTTATGGGATTATTTATGCTTTTGGTTCTTCAGAAAAACCCACCATACCTTGTGATGGAGAATACCTTACTCTTTTTTATATTAAAGAGACAACTATGCGAACAAACTCGTGGGATGAAATTTGCAAAAATCAGTTGTATGAGCGCAAAGTAAAGTTTACAAACCAAGAATTAGACGCATCGAGTTGGAAAATAACATACGAGCCTAAGGACAAGTAAATGCAATCTTCAAGGAAACTCATTTTTTTTAAAAAAAATACCCGTGAAAAGAAAACATATAATTCCTCTTTTAGCTGTCTTAGTGTTTACTTCCTGCAAAAAAGAGAGCCAAAAAACCTGCTGGAACCTTGTGCAGAATGGTGTCATCGTTCCCGGGCAGGTGTGCGATAAGAGCCAAAAAGAAATGCAGGAGCAATTTGGCAACCAATATTTTTTTGTACGCACCAGTGAGACAAGGTATTGCTGGCGGTTTAACGAAGCTAATACTACTACCTATTTTTATCGCAGGGACGTAACCCAGTCTATGGTAGATAATTTTTGGCGGCCCCGGGGTTTCGAGGGTCTAAAAGTTTCGTGTAACAGCTTCTGCAATTGGCAGATACTTATGCGTGCACAAAGTAGAGGTACCGGTCTCTATTCTCAAACATGGCTTAAGGTGGAAACGTTCACTACAGATACCTGTACCAAACTCTTTACAGATAGGGTAATTATTACAACCGAAACACCCGATACCATTTATACCTCAACCTTTTACAAAGAATTTTAAATAATTATAAAATTAGCTACCCATGAAACACAAAATTATTTTTTTTCTTGTCCTCGTTTTTGCAGGCTTTACAACTATTGCACAGCAACTGCCCTGGGGTAGTTGTGGTATAGTTTATATCTATGACCAAACAGGCAGTCGCACAAGAAGACTTTATTTCTGCAACAACGGCCCTGTGTATCCGGAAAGGCAGGGAACTGTTAGTAGTAACGTTCAACAGCAG
>JBBQYS010000204.1:0-4035 GCA_038208485.1 Chitinophagales bacterium | reverse complement strand
TTATTTCGATCTTCCAACCTTTATATATGGATCCGAAATTGAATATTACCAAATACAAAAATTGCTTTCAGATTATCCTTGTGAAGGTATAGATTATAAGGTCAAGGGGGAATTATCTGATTTGGAATTTACTGCTATCATTGAATGTTTTAAAAATAGCAATTCTGTAAAAAGAGGAATTAAAAAACAACTAGCAATATAGGTTTCTTAAAAATCCTACCTGAAATAATTCAGCCTCAAACTATCTGCCCAACCATTAGGGTTTTTTTCCAACACACTGCTGCTATACAATACAATTCCCGTGAGGGAAGGGATGCTTCTAATGGCTTTGATCTGACGGGGAAGTTGTGTCTTGTCTCTCCAGGCTGCATTGCTTCCGGCACGGTATAAACCAATACCGATGTAGCAATCTTTTCCATAAGTATGTCTTCCCCACCATTGCACTAATTCTTCAAACGGAGCTGCTTTATGTCCAAATTCCCAATACAATTGTGGCGTTACATAATCTATCCAACCTTTGCGTAGCCAGAGCAAAATATCAGCGTAGAGGTCATCATAATTGGTAACCCCGGCAGTAGTCATACTTCCATCCGCATCACGGTCTTTATTTCTCCAAACACCAAATGGACTGATACCAAAACGACAATTTGGATCCACGTTTTTAATTGCCGTATGCAGCATTTTTATGATGCTGTCGGTATTGCTTCTACGCCAATCATCTTTAATTAATGTACTGCCGCTTTCCCTAAAGCTGGCCGCATCAGGAAATTCTTTTCCGGGGAGTTTATACGGATAAAAATAATCATCAAAATGAATGGCATCTACATCATACCGCTGTACTACATCTGTAACTATATCCGTTACATATTGCATCACTTCCCTGTTACCCGGATCAAAATATTTTTTATCTCCGTAAGTAAGGAACCATTCGGGGTG
Organism: Chitinophagales bacterium; assembly: GCA_038208485.1. Classification (GTDB taxonomy): domain Bacteria; phylum Bacteroidota; class Bacteroidia; order Chitinophagales; family Chitinophagaceae; genus Ferruginibacter. Next base: position 3,099 of record JBBQYS010000204.1, on the reverse strand, counting down.
AAGCCGGGAAACATGGGTAGCACTCAGGTTTGCATTGTTCAGGTTGAAAACGGCACGATAAGGATTCATCCAGGCATGAAATTCCATTCCACGCTTATGTGTTTCTTCTATCATAAACTCCAGCGGGTCGTAGTAAGGATTTGGAGGAGTTCCCTGCTTTCCGGTAAGCCATTGGCTCCAAGGCTCAAACGGGGAAGGATAAAATGCATCTGCAGCAGGTCTTATCTGTACAATTACCGCATTTAAACCGGTTTTTTTATGAAAATCTAACAGCCGAATAAAGCTAGATCTCTGAAGTTCTGCACTCAGGGTTGCAGTTGCAGGCCAGTCAATGTTGGTAACAGTAGCCACCCATACTGCTCTGAATTCCTGCCTGGCTGTTTGTGCGTTTCCCGTCAATAAAAATATATATGAAACAAACAGGAGGAACCCTGTTTTCAAGTTTTGTGTCATCAGTAAATTGCTTAAATTTTATCCCCGGATCTTGTCCAGGAGGTCATTGAGTTTTTGCAAGTCTTTTTCATCAAGGTTTTTCAGGTGAGATTGCATTTCTTCTTCGCAGCCATCCAATACTTTCAGCAGGGATTTTCCTTTTGTGGTTATACTTACATCTACCAATCTTTTATCTACCGGGCAGGTTTCTTTACTTACATAACCTTTTAGAATCAGCCTGTCTACTATGCGGCTGGTATCGCTCATTTTATCCAGCATGCGCTGCCTGATCTGAAGGGTAGAAAGTGGCTTTCCTGCACCCCGGAGAATTCTTAAAATATTAAATTGTTGGGCTGTGATATCCTGTTGCTCAAAAACGGATTTGATCCTTTCGTTCAACCAATTATAGGTGAAGATGATATTGATCAGGCCTTTTTGGTATTCATTTTTAAACCCTGATTGCTGTATGTCCTGCTGTAAAGTCATTGTCGGTAAAAATAATACAAATAAGCAGCCCTTTCGTAAATGACCGTTAAAAAAAACTTAGGCTTTGGGGTAAAATTTACTTGTGTTCCAAAGATTTACTCCTTCATATTTTCTTCGATAGTATCCGTTTCCAATTCCTGGGCACTATATTCAGAGGAAAACTCGTTGATATAAATTTTTACGAGTATCAGGAAATAGCTGATGAGTAATGGGCCAAAGATCAGTCCTATAAAACCAAAAATATTTAACCCTACTATCACTCCAAGTACAGTGATAACAGGATGCACATCTCCAAGTTTTTTCAGCAAGCTCATTCTTGCTAAATAATCAACATTCCCAATAACTATGAGGCTATAAATCAACAATCCAATTGAAGCCCCGGTATGTCCTTGTGTGTACAATAAAACACAAACAGGCACCCATACAACCATTGTTCCTACGATTGGAAAGAATGCAAATACACCTGTAAGAAATGCCCAGAGGCCCCATTCTTCCACACCAAAGATCCAGTAACCAAGTGCAGCAAAAAGTCCTTGTACAATGCATATTACTGGTATACCCAGGGCATTTGCCTTAATCATCATTTTAGTTTCCGTAGCCAGCAACCCAATATTTTTTTCTTTCAGCGGGATAAGCCGATGGAGGGATCGCTCTACATCCACTCCACTTACCAATAGAAAATATACCAGGAAAAGCATAATAGCCAGGTTGGTAATAATCATTGTTGTGCTGTTCAGAATTGTAGGAACGTAGGTGGATATTTTTGAAGAAAGTTCTTTTGTTCTTTCTGCAGTAAGTATTTCTATACCAGTAGACTGGGCAATCTTATCTGCAACACCTTTTACATTTTCTATTACTTTCTCCTTGTTTGTAAAGAGCTCTTGTACTTTTGGCGTTACCAGGTTTACCGTAAGGTATATCGGTATAGCCAGCACAATGATATACATTATTACAAAGACCATTGCCGCTATACCTTTTTTCCATTTCCTGTTGAATATGAGGCGGAAATACCATTTTCTACTTAGAATGTAAAGGGTAATGGCGCCAAGAAAACCGGGCAAAAACATACTCATTTCTCCGATCAGTAAAACACCGATCGAGATAATAATAATAAGCACAATAATCTGCTTGAGTTTGGTATTAAAACTGAGTTCCTTCATGAGTGGTGGTTAATATCTGCTATAAATGTAGGGTTTTGATCGGGTCTTCATCTAAGCTATCAGAATTATTTTTAAGGGATAAAAAACTTTTTATTTTTTCATTTCTGCTAAGCCAATAATAACGCCAAAATTTCCACCAGTTTGCAGTTGGTTTTTTCCTCTAAAATGGGTTGGGAAATGAGTGGAGTTACTGCCATACCGAGGCTCCTTCACTACAGTTGGCGCAGATATCAATATTCTTGCGACTCTTCTTTATATCTGATCTAAACTGCTGGTAATTTTCATTTTTCCAGATCTCTTTAAAGGATTGGTTTTTCAGGTTTCCCAGTTGGTGCGTGGCGTCTTTATCAAAACAACAAGGCACAACCAATCCATCCCAGGTGATCACATTGCCCTGTTGCATTTTCCAGCAGCGGTTAGCCAATTTGTTTTTATTCTGGTAAGCGCCATTTGCATCTTTTTTGTAGCGGCTAAATTTGTCTATGGTAGGGATAAGCTGGTTAGGATCGTTTTCATAATCATACACCTGTGCAGTTTTAAACCTTACCTGGTCTACACCTACTTCTTTGGCCAGTAACTTAATTTCTTCTATCTGGTGTTCATTAGGTTTTACTACCAAAAACTGGAAGAAAACAAATGGCGTTTTACTATTCAGTTCTTTTTTCCACTTTACAATGTTCTTTGCGCCTTCTATTACTTTATCCAAATTTCCACCGATGCGGTAAGATGAATAAACATCCTGTGTGGTGCCATCGATAGAAATGATCAGCCTGTCCAGCCCACTCTCCACGGTTTTCTTTGCAGCCGCATCATTCAGGTAATGCGCATTTGTACTGGTAGCTGTATAAATGCCTTTGTCATGGGCATATTTTACCATGTTCAGAAAGTCAGTGTTCAGGTAGGGCTCTCCCTGGAAATAGAAAATCAAATAAAGCAATTCCTTATGTATCTCATCAATTGTTTTGCTGAAAAAATCCTTTTGCAACATTCCTGTAGGTCTTGTAAAAGCCCTGAGACCGCT
>JBBQYS010000203.1:0-4105 GCA_038208485.1 Chitinophagales bacterium | reverse complement strand
AGGTCAATCTCCTTTTCGAGCGGCAGGCCAAACCAATCTTTCAACCGGTTATTGCCAATAAATTTATTTGTTAGCGGATTAAAATCCCAGGTGCCTAATTCTGTTGCTTCAATTGCAAAATTGAGCTGGTCATTTTTTTCTTCCAGTTTTTTTCTGGTTACTACCGAATTGGTAGTTTCTGTGCAGGTAACAAATACTCCGTTTATGTTTCCATTATCACCAAAAGCAGGACTGTAGCTGAACGTCCAGTACACATCTTCCATTTTCCCATTGCGGTAAATGGGAATGAGTTGGTCTTCGCTCCAGGTAGCTTCGCCACCAGCCAGCACCTGGTCAATCAACGGTTTGATGGTAGGCCATATTTCCGGCCATACTTCTTCGCCCTTTTTTCCGAGGCTCCATGGATGCTTGCGATCATTGCCCAGGCTTGGCCGATAGGCATCGTTGTAAAAGCAAATTAAATCCTCTCCCCAAAATAAAAACATAGGGAACCTTGAATTGAGCAAAATTCCAAGGGTGGTACGAAGGCTTTGTGGCCAATTATCTATGGAGCCAAGGGGTGAAGATTCCCAGTCGTAAGCCCGGATTAAACCACCCATTTCACCACCGCCTGAAAGCAACTGAAAAGATTTAGTCATTAAATGTTGTTTAGTAGAACTGTCACAAAAAATTTGTTGATTGCCTGCTCCTAAGATTCCCCCCAGTCTTCACTTGTTTCAGTTTTATCATGTGACAGTATATTCAATTTATGTCTGCTAATTTCCTAAAGGTTTACTGAATTTGTTTTTGTGTAATGTAATGTAAATGATGTTGTACCTGTTGGTTTTTTTGTAGCAAAGTTTTATCTTAGAACAGTCAGCCAAAAGCATGCCACCCAACTATTTCATTGCCGCAAAAACGTAGTACGTTTTCCTATTTGGCACGTAAATGTTCCTCAAATTTTAAATACTGTCTGCAAAACAAACCTTTACCGCTTAAAAGCCCTTATAAAAAATGTATAATTCCTTGCAATTGGGCTGGCCGGGAGGCACCCTAAATGTTGGGACAGGCCACGGCAACTGCTTACCTGCGGTGGGGTGAAAATTGCTTCTATTGCCATTGGCTGGAAGCCAGACGGCGGCAACTTTCTCCTATGGGGCAGAAAGATTGGGGTTTAGCTGAAACATTTCATTATACTCTATCCCGGTTCTCACAAATAATCTCTGATTGCTTTAATCACTTTTTCATGGCAATGTTGTAACGCATTTCTATTATTGTCCGCAACAGCGCTTGTATTGTTTGCCACTACCGCAAGGGCAGGGTGCATTTCTTGAAGGTGAAGCTTTAAAAGTAAACGATGATTTGCCACCGGCTTCCAATTCTTTAATGTCATCAATATTCTCTTGCTTATCGGGCTCTATGCCTACAATTACCTGCCAGTCGTTGGAATTGCAGAGCGCCACAATTTCCATTCCTCTTTCTTCTGTTTGCACCCTTACCCTTGCAGGTTTAGTTTTTGATCCCAGTTTACTCATACTGTATATTTTTTAGTTTGCCCGGTTCAATTGACTCTACATAAACACTTCCAGAACCGTCAGACTTTATCCTGTATTCTGTTTTTATAATGAATTTTTTGTACTCCCTAAAATCGAGTGCCTTTATTTCTTTCATCATTAAAAAAACCGCTTTAAGGTCTGGATACCGTTTGTTGGTTTCCTGTATGGCTTTATCAAGAATGGCAAATGCAGGTAAATGAAATTCTTCTGCAATGGAATGGTTCCATACCAGTTCTGCTATTTTTAGCTTAGATACAAGTTCATTGCAGTTTTCATTGCCTTCAAAGAGGGGGCTGCAAAATCCTGTTATTTTATAAATTTCATAAGGTAACTGTCAGCTCATTGATTAGTTTGATTATCTGATTTCGTTGATGATTATTTGAGAAATAAACACATCGTCTTTTAATCACAAATATCATCAATATTAAATGCCTGCGCTGATTTTGCTAATCAAATTCATTTTTTAAAATAAGGTTTATTTGCTTTTCAAGTTCGTCCATATCCTGTGTGGCATAATAAATCCTTTCCATTCTAACCCCGCGATATACATGAATAATAAAATTTCTGAACGACCTTGGTATATGCCACGGGTAATTATATCTGGATAAGATATCATCATCAATGTAGCTGATAGCCTCACCAATAATTAAAAACTGGTACTGTACCGCACTTTGTATTTTAATGTCGGTTAAAAAGTTAGCTTCATCTAAACCCGCTACAAAATTCCTGATAAGTTGTATGGCATCCAATATATGTTTAGCTCGTTCTTTGGATGTGGGCTTATCCATAAATTTTTATTAAGTCGTTGGATGCTGTTTTCACGGCAAAATCCTTTAAATACCCTTTTTCCACCAAATCAACTTTTCTGTTTATTTTACTTTCCAGTATAAATGCAATGTCCAGTAAATCGAACATGGAATATTTTTTTGCATTGTTCATTTCCACCATTATGTCGATGTCGCTTTTTAATTGTTCATTGCCTCTTGCAACAGAACCAAACAGCCACGCAGCAGCCACCCTGCCATCTTTTTTTAAAGTGGTTTTAATTAAGTTGATAATGCTGGTTTTGCTTGCCTTGGGCTGTGTAATGTATTGAACCCTTTCGGCTGCCACTTGTAAGGCTTGCACGGCCATGCCTTCGTCTTCCAGTTGATAAACTAACTTGTCACTAAGCCATGCTACCAGCAAATCATTTTCTTTTGCTTTATAATATTTAGCCAGCTTCACCACTTGCTCCCTTGTCGGCCTTCGTTGCCCCCGCTCAATTTTGCTGAGGATGGCCTGGTCAATATCAAGGAAAGCAGCAACAGTACGCAAGGGCAGTTCCTTTTCTTCTCTCAGCTTCCGTATAGTGTCTCCTAAACTATCCATTCTGAACGATTGCATTTTGACATAATCTGTCAAAATTATAAACTGTTACCTTGTTAAGCAAAGATTTGTTGCGTAAGTTTTCAACGGGGTGTTGGTAGATATGCATCAGCCGGGGTGGGTGGGCTCCCGAAACTTGAAACACGGCTTCCGTCTGCCCCCATTTTGGCAAACCCCCTGTAAGCTGCAGCCCTTTATACGTTAACAGGTTTACTATGTTTTAAGAAAACTTGCACTTCTGTTCCTTTTCCTACCTGACTCTTCACCAAAACCTTCCCTCCTGAATTATTGACAATCTCCTTTACCAAATATAAACCTATGCCTGAACCCTCAATTTCGTTTTCTGCTCTATAATACTTTGTAAATATTGCATCTAAATTTTTCTTTTTAATACCTATACCATTATCTTTTACAGATATAATCATAAAATCCTTTTGTTTTTTTGTAGTAACAAGAATTCTAGATTGTTTTTTCTTATCCCTGAATTTTATTGCATTATTAATAAGGTTATAAACAATGGTTCTTAATTTTCTTTTGCTAAAAGTAATTTCTGAGATATTAATTTTACTTGTGATAATCGCTTTGGCAACAATAATATTATCACTCAATGTAAGCCGGACATCTTCCAATATATCACCAAAGTTTAGAAGCTCTTCTTCGGTTTTATATTTGTTGCTATCTTTTCTTGTTTCCGTTAACTCTTTAATGAGTTTATGCATTTTAGTGAGAGCTCTGTCAACAATTTTAAGAAGGGAATTAAATTCTTTTTCGTCGTTGGGGGATACGTTTTTAAAAAGCTCTATTGCAAGCACCAAATTAGCAAGTGGGTTTTTTATATCATGGGAAATAGTATCTAATAAAATTTCATGCTCAGCAACTAATTTTTCCAGTTCTTTCAAATATTTTATTCGCATGGTAGTCTCAACAAAAGTCATAATCACACCATCAGTCTTATTATCCTCTACTTTTAAATAGGGAATAATATTCATTTCATACCAGCGCTGGTCAGTAGTTTGGATTTCTTTTTCTAAAATTTCATTGCTTTGAATAACCTGTTTAATATCATCTACAATAGTAGGAAAACGAAAGTTATCTTTTATGTCTTTTATATGTCTTCCCACATCGCTGGCAGATAGCGAAAACTGTTTCATTGCAGGAGGAGTAAATTTTTGAAGCTTCAATTGTCCATCCACAAATAATTG
>JBBQYS010000202.1:0-4185 GCA_038208485.1 Chitinophagales bacterium | reverse complement strand
TTTACAGCAATAACTGCTTTTGCCCAGCAGGATAACGTTAAGCCACCAAGTGTAGGCGTAAATTTCGTTTTGTACGATTTCCAAACGGCCAATGCTATTCGTAATTCCAGCCTTTCTGCGACGCTGAGAAACAAGCAATTTGGAAAAATCAATACTATGAAACCAGGTCTTGCACTTAGTTATTTGCAGGGTAGGTCTGAGCATATTGATTTTGTAGGAACAATTACAGGAGCGTTTCTTCAATATCCAGTACCTAATAAACCTGCAGTTAGGCAAGACAAATTTTTTGTTGAAGCAACTGCAGCTGCAAACATTAAGTTACTTACAGACAATTTTATCATCAATCCATACATTACTGCTGGTGTTGGAGCATCCAAATTTGATAGCTACTATGCAGCGTTTGCCCCTGTGGGTCTTGGGTTGCAATTTAAATTACAACCAGACGTTTTTGTACGTGTAAATTCACAATACCGTATTCCTATTACAGAACTGGCAGAATACCATTTCTACAATAGCCTGGGTATTGTAAAAACTTTTGGCAAGCCAAAAGTAGTGACTCCTCCTCCTCCGCCTCCGGTTGTGGTATTAGACAGAGATGGAGATGGTGTTTTAGATGTTGATGATAAATGTCCTGATGTACCTGGCCTTGCAAATCTGCAGGGATGCCCTGACCGTGATGGTGATGGTATAGCTGACGCAGATGACCAATGCCCTGACGTACCAGGTTTGGCCAAATACAACGGTTGTCCTATACCAGATACTGATGGTGATGGTATCAATGATGAATTAGATGCTTGCCCTACTGTAAAAGGTATTGCTAAGTATAATGGATGCCCAATCCCTGATACTGATGGTGATGGTATAAACGACGAGGAAGACAAATGTCCAACCCGTCCAGGTCCGGTAAGCAACCAGGGTTGTCCTGAAATTGCAAAAGAAGTAATTGAAAAAATAAACTTCGCTGCCAAGAATGTATTCTTTAGCACTGGTAGCTTCAAATTACTTGCTAAGTCTAACAAATCTCTTGATGGTGTAGCTGACCTGATGAAAACAGACCAGTCTCTGATGCTTGATATAGATGGTCACACAGATGCTCAGGGTAGTGACGAAATGAATCACACACTTTCTCACAATCGTGCAACTGCAGTAAAAGACTATCTTGTTAGCCAGGGTGTTAGTGAAAGCCGTATGACTGTAACAGGTTATGGTGAAGAAAAACCAGTAGCTGATAACAATACAGCTGCAGGTCGTGCTAAAAACCGCAGAACTGAAATGACTGTAAGAAATTTCTAAAATTTTCTCATAAATATTGGGCCGCATCAAACAGATGCGGCTTTTTTTTGTTTATAACTGTAGAGGAACCTGAATAATTCGGGATTCCTTATACAGCATTCAAACCCATAGTTTACTTATCTTTACCGTACGCTATTTTACATTTTAATATGGACATACTTCCCGGCTCGTTACTTGGAGCAATAGATTCCCCAGAAGATTTAAAAAAATTATCAAAAGATCAGTTGTTGGCTGTTTCAGAAGAATTGCGACAATATATCATAGACATTGTAAGTGTGTATGGTGGTCATTTTGGCGCCAGCCTTGGTGTGGTGGAATTGTCTGTAGCCTTGCATTATGTGTACAATACACCCTACGATCAGCTTGTGTGGGATGTAGGCCACCAGGCTTATGGTCATAAAATACTTACGGGAAGAAGAGAGCAGTTTATTACCAACAGAAAATACAAAGGCTTAAGTGGTTTTCCTAAAAGAACAGAAAGCGAATATGACACTTTTGGCGTAGGCCACTCATCTACTTCCGTTTCAGCAGCACTTGGTATGGCCATGGCCAGCCATTATAAAGGAGAAAAAGACCGGCAGCATATTGCGATTATTGGTGATGGAGCGATGACAGCCGGACTCCCTTTTGAAGCCATGAACCATGCCGGTATAGAAAAAAGCAACTTATTGATCATACTCAATGATAATTGCATGAGTATAGATCCGAATGTAGGTGCGCTCAAAGAATACCTCACAGATATTACTACATCTCATACCTATAATAAGGTAAAAGATGATGTGTGGAACCTGCTGGGTAAAATGCCGGTGGGTAAACAGTTCACCCGTGGAATGGCGAAAAAACTCACCGAAGGATTAAAAGGTATGGTGAGCAAAAGTGCCAACTTGTTTGAAGCACTCAACTTCCGTTATTTTGGTCCTATAGATGGGCATAATGTAAATAAGCTGGTAGAAACCTTAAGTGACCTCAAAGATATTCCCGGACCTAAAATACTGCACATAAAAACTGTAAAAGGAAAAGGATACATGCTGGCTGAGAAAGACCAAACAACATGGCATGCGCCGGGTTTGTTTGATAAAATCACCGGAGAGATCAGGAAAAAAGTTTTTGAACTACCTCAACCACCAAAATACCAGGATGTTTTCGGACATACCATACTGGAGCTTGCCGAAGCAAATGAAAACATATTTGGTATTACCCCGGCAATGCCAAGTGGTTCTTCATTAAAAATAATGATGGATGCTATGCCTAATCGTGCATTCGATGTGGGTATAGCCGAGCAACATGCAGTAACCCTTAGTGCCGGTATGGCTACGCAGGGCATGAAAGTGTTCTGTAACATTTACTCTTCATTTATGCAGCGGGCCTATGATATGGTGATTCATGATGTGGCCATACAGAAACTACCGGTAGTATTTTGCCTCGACAGGGCAGGATTGGTAGGAGAAGATGGACCAACGCATCATGGCTGTTACGACATTGCCTACATGCGTTGCGTGCCTAACATGATTGTGTCTGCACCAATGAATGAAAAAGAACTACGCAACCTGATGTATACAGCACAACTGGATACACTGCAGGAGCCGATAAGTATCCGTTACCCAAGAGGGCAGGGTGTGTTCCCTGATGTGCCTGCAGATAAAGGCGGCTGGAGAACTCCTTTTGAAGAAATAAAAATTGGCACCGGCAGAAAGCTAAAAGCCGGAAAAGATATTGCTATTCTTTCTTTTGGTCATCCGGGAAATTTTGCAGCCTCGGCTATCCGTGAGCTCAGGTCCGAAGGAATAGACCCTGCGCATTACGACATGCGTTTTGCAAAACCGCTGGATGAAACTATGCTGCATGAAGTATTTGCTGAATACGATAAAGTGATTACTATAGAAGATGGTACTATTATAGGTGGCTTTGGATCTGCTGTACTCGAATTTATGAACCAGCACCAATACAAAGCTGATGTCGTTATCATGGGTATACCGGATCTTTTGGTAGAACACGGTACCCCTGCGCAACTCTACGATGAAATAGGACTTGATGCAAATGCAATTGTTATAACAGTAAAGAAAATGCTTGCAGAAAAAATGGTTCCGTCCCTGTAATCAACTTTTTTTATATCTTATAAAACCCCTGTTCATCCAGGTGTCTTACTTTTAGATAATGTCTGGGTAAACCCTCAGTAGCGCAAAGGATAATTAACGAATCATTTTCATATTTATTCAGAAAATCAAAAGCAGTTTTATACCTTTCTCCCCTCATCTAAAAAACTAACATGCGCTCATCTGTTGTTGTAGCTATCATTGCTTCCGTTGCTGCTATCCTTTGTTTTGTGTTTATCAGCAATGCTTATAAGTACAAATTTAAAGCAGCAGAAACCGTTATTGTGACCGGCAGTGCAGAAACAGATTTTACCAGTGACCAGATTGTATGGCGGGGAAATTATGACCGCAAAAATTTTGACCTGAAGGCTGCTTACGCTTTACTGAAGCAGGATGAAACTACTATCAAAAATTACCTGAAGCAAAAAGCTGTGGCAGATAGCGAAATGGTTTTCTCTGCTATCAATATTGACAAACAATTCAGTTATCGATATGATGAAAATGGCAGACAAACCGGGATGGATTTTACCGGCTACAACCTCAGCCAAAGCGTAACAGTAGACAGCAGGAATATTGAGCGTGTTGAAAAAATATCAAGGGAAATTACAGAACTGATACAAAGCGGCATTGAGTTTAATTCCTCTGCGCCTTCATACTATTATACAAAACTCAGCGAAATAAAAATTGACCTCCTGGCCAAAGCCGGCGCCGATGCAAAACTTCGGGCAGAAACGATCGCCAAGAATTCCGGTTCGGGCCTGGGAAGAATACTAAAAGCTAGTATGGGTGTCTTCCAGAT
>JBBQYS010000201.1:0-4240 GCA_038208485.1 Chitinophagales bacterium | reverse complement strand
ACCATCTTGCAATGAGTCTTTCAAAGGTTTTATGGCGAGGATAAATTCATCCATCAAAGAATCCAGGTTTTTGATATCAGAAATTTCGGTAGAGGGGCCAAGCTCTAAAACTATTTTTTCATTTTGTGGCAGTGCCACTTTAAACGCTCTACCAATGATATCTCTTTCAATATTGAAAATATCCTTTTCCTTTTTTTGGCAAAAAGATATGCTTGTGTACAGGCATAGGAATGCTGCAATAAAAAAATACTTTTTCATTTTATTTCTTTTTTAATGTTCAGAAAAATCTACTTGATTTAATAGGTTGTTTTAGCCATAGTTGTCTTAATGACTGCACGGCTGATGATAGTGAAAGTGGACGCTGTTTTTTGTTTGGTCACAGTTTCTTCCAGTTCGTTTAAATGTATAATGGCTGGTTTGTTTTTGGTTTTCTGATTAGTTGCTGGCTCAACAATTACAATACCTTGTTGAATTATTTCCGGCACTTCCGGGGTTGAAACTTTGCTATAAAAACTGTCTGAAGTGAGTTGCTGTGCAATGGTATTTCTTGTTTCTATATTCTTTTGCTTGGTAGTTAAAGATTGCGTTGCATTAAGTATTTTTTTGTTCTCCTGTATAGGTGTTGATCTTTCCTGCAAAGGAGTATAAATTATTTCCGGCTGTTCTTTCGGCGAAACAATTACCGGTTTATTAGTTACCACGCTGTTAGTTTCTGGTAAGGATAAATTTGAATTTTGGTAAAACAACCACCCACTTACAAAAACCAATGGAAATAAAACAGCAGCTATCAGCAACCTTTTTCTATTACTTTTTTCAAGCTCAGGTGCAACACCCTTTTTTTGCTGAATTTTATTCCAGAGATTTTCTTCCCTTTCCGGAGATAAAACCTCATCTGAATATTCAGCCAGCCTCGACTGCCAGTCTTCCCCCGATCTTTTATTTAAGTTTTGCATGATACGTTTCTTTACTAATGATTTTTTTCTGCAGCATCTGCCTTGCTTTGCTCAGTTGAGACTTTGAGGTGCCTGCAGTAATGCCCAGCATTGCTGCTATCTCTGCGTGAGCATAACCTTCTACTTCATATAAATTAAATACTGTGCGATAGCCAACAGGAAGTTCCATCACCAATTTGAATATTTCCGTCGTTGCCAGGTCGCTCAGTGCTTCGTTTTCCACTTCCGGCTTGTAGCCATCTGATAAAGTGCTGATAGAAAATGAGGTTGATTTACGCAACTGCATCAGGCATTCGTTTACAGCTATTTTCTTCAGAAAACCAAAAGTTGCTTTTTCGTTTTGATAGTCGAATTTGATTAAAGCAGTAAAAAAAATCAGGTAAACATTCATCACCGCTTCATCGGCTTCCTGTTCATTCTTAAGATAGCGTATGCAACAGGTGCGTACGAAAGGATAGCTGAGCCGAAAAATTTCTTTCTCTGCCCTTTTATCTTTTTTTGCCGCTTTATGTATGAGATCTGCAGTAAGCATGCGCCTAAGTTAGTTGCTTTACTCTAAGAATGCAGATAGCAGGAAAAAGGTTGCCTGGAGTTTACAGACGACAGACAGGGAGACTGAAGACCGTGAGACTAAAGACTGGAAGACGAAATACCCTAAGACGGGAGGACTTTAGACGAAAGACCGTGAGATAGCTTTTAGCAATTTATCATCTTGAATTAATATCTGTGTATTGTCTAAAGGTCTATCATCTGCCAGTCTATAGTCTGTATCTTTGCACCATGCATTATGTTTCTGTAGAAGGGCTTACCAAATCTTATGGTATTCGCACCCTGTTTAAAAATATTACCCTCAATATAGAAGAAGGCGATAAGATAGCGCTCGTGGCCCGTAATGGGAGTGGGAAAAGTACATTGATGAAGATCATTGCCGGCATGGATACAGCTGATAGTGGCATTGTGTGGGTGAACAAAGAAGTAAAAACCGTGATGCTGCAGCAGGATCATGATTTTGATGGAAATAAAACCATTTGGGACAATGTACTGCGGATGGATAACCCGGTAGTAAAAGTGGTAAAAGAATACGAAGAATTCCTGGAGAATGGCACCGATGACATAGATAAGCTCACCGAGCTGATGGAAAAAATAGACAACCTGGATGCCTGGAATTTTGAAAGTGACCTGAAACAGATCCTGGGAAAATTAAACTTGCATCAACTTAATGAGAAACTGGGCAACCTGAGTGGCGGCCAAAAGAAAAGGGTTGCGCTTGCACAGGCATTGATAGAAGCACAACTCTATGAAGGACGCTGCCTGTTGATCCTGGATGAACCTACCAACCATTTGGATGTCTCTATGATAGAATGGCTGGAGCAATACCTGGAAGCGGCAAAAGTAACCTTGCTGCTTGTGACGCATGATCGTTATTTCCTGGATGCGGTGAGTAATGAAATTGTAGAAATAGACGGGGAGAAAGTTTTTATATACAAAGGAGATTACGATTATTTCCTGGAGCAAAAAAGCATGAGGCACGAAGTGCAGCAGAGTGAACTGCAGAAGGATAAAAACATTTACCGAAAAGAACTGGAATGGATGCGCAAGCAACCAAAGGCCAGAACCACAAAAAGTAAGAGTCGGCAGGATGCTTTCGTAGATGTAGAGAACCGGGTAAAACAACAGGATGACGTAGCTGAAGTAAGCCTGCAAATGAAAATGACGAGACTGGGGGGGAAGATTTTGGAGATGAAAAAAGTAAACAAAGCCTGGGGTGACCTTCAGATCATGAAAGGCTTTGACTATACTTTTAAAAGAGGTGAAAGGATTGGTGTAGTGGGAAAAAACGGTGTGGGTAAATCTACTTTTTTAAAGATTGCCTTACACGAAGAGCAGCCGGACAGTGGAAAAATAAATCATGGTGATACTGTTGTCTTTGGCAATTTCAGCCAGGATGGACTTCAATATAAAGAGGATAAAAGAGCGATAGAATATGTAAAAGCTATGGCGGAATATTTTCCGCTGGCAGATGGCAGTAAGATCAGTGCCAGCCAGTTCATGGAAAAATTTGGTTTCTCTGCTGAGCAGCAATATACTTTGCTGAGCAAACTCAGTGGTGGAGAAAAAAGACGATTACACCTGATGAGCGTGTTGTTTATCAATCCTAATTTCCTGGTCCTTGATGAGCCGACGAATGACCTGGATCTGCAAACCCTCCGAACACTGGAGGAATTTTTGTTGGAATTCCCCGGCTGTATTTTAATAGTAAGTCACGACAGGTATTTCATGGATAGAATGGTGGATCACCTTTTTGCTTTTGAAGGAAATGCCGTGATCAGGGATTATCCGGGAAACTATACACAATACCGTGAAGCTGTAACCAAGGGTACGCTTGATCAGCACGACCAGCAAATAATGAAACCCCAGGAAGAAGAAGTGACGGAGAAAAAAGTAACGCCTGCTCCTGAGAAGATTAATACGGCTCCAAAGAAAATGAGTTTTAAAGAAAAGTTTGAGTTCGAAAACCTGGAGAAAGAAATGCAGATTTTGCAGGAAGAAAAAAAAGCGCTGGAAGGAAAAATGGGAGAAGAAACAGATTACGTAAAACTGCAACAATATGCCGGCAGAATAAATGAAATAATTGCAGCATTAGATGTCAGGGAATTGAGGTGGTTGGAATTGAGCGAGAGGGAAGGATGAGGAGAGTTGAGCATGGTTGAGCATTGTTGAGCATGGTTTAGTATTGTTGAGCATGGTTTAGTGCTGTTGAGCATGATGAGAACTGTTTAATGGATTGAGCATTGTTTGAAATGGGGTGTTAATATTTTAAGTCAAAAGAATTATACATTAATCCTGTTCCTTCTACTTGCTAACTCTATCTTAGTACTTAGTACTCAGTACTAAGTACTGCCAGAGCGGTAGAAAAATTCGGATTGGATGCGGAAGAAACCCAGGAAAGGCATCACCTTATTTTTGATACATACGAAGTAGGAAAAGTGAGCCTGGATGATTACCTGAAGATGGTGGTGTTTTATAAAAAAAGGAATTTTACGACTGAAGAGTTCACCAAATTTATGTTTGCGCAAAGCAAAGCTTTGCCGGATATGATACAGCTGATAAAAGACCTTAAACTAAAATACAACCTGAAAATAGCATCATTAAATAATGAAGGCAAAGAACTGAATGAACACCGGGTGAAAAAATTTAAACTGCTTGAATTTGTTGATTTTTTTATCAGTAGTTCACTTGTCCATTTCCGCAAGCCAGATGTCGATATCTGGAAGATTGGATTAGAT
>JBBQYS010000200.1:0-4254 GCA_038208485.1 Chitinophagales bacterium | reverse complement strand
AGCAATCTAATCAGCTAAACTCAATTTTTTTTTTAAAATATCTAATTACCAACATTGCCCAATCAACTTCTTTAGAAAAGGCAATTCCTATTGTGGGTTAACTAACAACAACTGAGCTCAATTAATCTTGTTTCCTCTGCCACTAATCAGGACAAGAAGTATTACCCAGCTTGTTGGTATTCCCTCTTCATCTGAGCGCCACTCTGCAGGAGATAGTAAAACAGTATTTACAAATGACACTTAAATGCCATCAACAAATAAGTATCCGGCAAAAAACATTTCTCCAAAAAGCAGTATCTTGATTTGCATTTTAAAAAAACTATGGGCAACTATTACTGATATAAATTTTTCAAAAAAATAAACAACAGACTGCATGAAAATTGGAATGTTACTTTTAATGACGTGGATGATTTCCTGCACTTCCGTGCAAAAGATGGCTATCCCGGCGTGGACGCCATACGATGAAACGGAAGAACTGGCTAAAAATGCCAACAATGAATCTACCAGGCTGAGGTACAAAATCATTCAGTCAAAAATCCTGGATAAAAACGAACTCTGGAAAATTGTAGCAGGACAAATGAAAGGCTTTACGGAAAAAGATTACGAAACTTTAAAACCTTTGATCCTGGAGCAGGATATTCCTAGGTTACAATCGCATATAAAATCTGGTAAACTTTCCTACGAAAAGCTAACGCAATGGTACCTTTTCAGAATGGTGAAATTTGAAAATGACAGAACCACAGCGCTCAACAATATCATTGCTATTAATCCTGAAGCAGTAGCAGAAGCCCGCAAAAAAGATAGAAATAAAACAACGGCAGATCATCCGATTTATGGAATGCCCATTTTGCTAAAAGACAATATCAATACAGAAGGGATGGCCACTACAGCCGGTGCCCGCGTTTTCTTAAATAACAAAACCAACAATGCATTCATCGTAGACAGGTTGCAGGAAAAAGGAGCCATCATACTGGGAAAAGCCAACCTTAGTGAATGGGCCAATTACCTCTGCCTCGAATGCCCCAATGGTTACAGTGCCGTGGGCGGACAAACGCTGAACCCTTACGGCAGAAGGGTATTCGATACTGGTGGCTCAAGTGCCGGCAGCGGATCGAGTATGGCAGCAAATTATGCCGTGGCTGCTGTCGGTACAGAAACTTCCGGATCTATTCTTTCTCCCTCTAGCTCCAATTCTGTTGTAGGGCTGAAGCCTACTACAGGCTTACTAAGCCGAGGCGGTATCGTTCCTATATCCAGTACTTTTGATACGCCTGGCCCAATGACGAGAAACGTTACTGACAATGCCATTATGCTGTCTGCAATGACAGGAGAAGACAAAGCGGATATAGCAACCAAAGACAATCCAAAAAATAAAAATTACCAGGAAAATTTTAAAAACGGAAATTTAAAAGGTCTGCGGTTTGGCGTGTACAAATCTTACCTGAGAGATTCATTGTATAGAATAAATGTTGAAAAAATAAGTGCGCTGGGAGGAATTGTAGTAGAGATAGAACCAGAGCAGATGAACATGGATGGCTTTGGTACCATTCTGAACGCAGATATGAAAACAGACCTGCCGGCTTATATAAAAGAATATGGCAGTCCAGGTTTGACATACCCGACTGTAGCTGAGATAATGGATTTTAATAACCAGGATACATTGGTCAGTATTCCTTATGGTCATGGTCGCTTTGAAGGCATTGTAAAAACCACTATATCTTTTGCTGATTTAACTGCACTTAAATTAAAAATAAGAAACAGCGGTATAAGTTATTTTGAAAAACCAATGGAGCAATACAACCTAAATATGATTGTGTCAATGGCCAACAGGAACGCTGGCCAGGCTGCATCTGCCAACTACCCAGCCTTGACGGTGCCAATGGGTTACAGAAAAAATGGAGAACCCGTAGGAATCACTTTTATAGCCCGACCATTCGAGGAAGATAAATTATTGCAGGTGGGTTTTGCATTTGAACAGGCTACGGGCTGGAGGAAAATACCGGTTGGATATCAATAAGATTTTTTCTTAGCAATGTCTCCTGAAAGGGACGTTGCTGATAAGAAGGAAACATTTCTTATTTGTTGCCTTCCTGGCCAGCGAAGGAGAGAGCTATTAGTATAGCTTATTTGTTCAACCAGTTACTTATCTGTTGTAATTAGTAATTCCACGCAAGTATAGGTAGATAAACAAACGGCATTAAGAATGGCAATTAGTTTTTTAATAAAACTGATTTCATCTCATTGAGATTTCCATCTATATCAGCTGGTATAGGTATCCCGAGCACTTTACACATTAAGGGATATACATGAATATTTTTTACAGAAGCCATTGCGTATCCTTTCCTGAAGGCAGGACCATTTGCGTAAAATACGCCATGCATGTCCTTAAACTTTGGATCGTAACCGTGTACGCCAGACAATTTTTGAGGAGAAGTTTTCATTGAAGCAATTGATCTTTCGCTGCTAAAATAATAGCCTATCTGAGGTACAACCTGGATAGAACCCCAATCTTTATTCTGCGGAATTTTCTCAAACTCCGGTGTGTCCTTTGTTTTGTACACTTTAAAATGGTTTTCTTTCTTCTTTAAATCTTTAAATATGTCGTTTGTTCTTGTGCTGTCTTTTGGATGTATGCTTACCAGGGCACCGCTGTTTATCGTTAAATATTTTTCTCTATCCTCAATCATCTCTACAGGCAGGTATTTTTCATTAGGTATTTCAGCCATTCCATGATCAGAAACAATAATAATATTTACAGGCAGGGAAAGGCTTTCAATCTGGCTAAATAAACGCCCAAGGGTGTAATCCAAATCCTGTAAAGTTTTATTTAAAATACTGTCAGCATTTGGACCGTAACGATGACCGACATCATCCATATCAGAAAAGTAAAGGGTAATAAAATGTGGTCTTTTTTCTTCTGGTAGTTTCAACCAATCCACAACCTGTGCTACTCTTGTTTCATTTTTTATGCTGCCATCATATTGTTTGTAATAGTCGGGACGATAGTCACGAATAACAGCTTCTGTGCCCGGGAAAAAATAACTTGCGGTCACAATACCTGCTTTACCGGCCTGTACCCATATTGGCGAACCGCCATAGTAACTGCCGTCAGCAACCATTGTTTTATTGCCTATATCATAAATGGTTTTGTTCTCATAGTTGTAGAAGCTGTTGCCTAATATCCGATGATGATCGGGGTACATACCGGTAGCTATCGTGTAATGATTAGGAAAAGTTTTAGAAGGAAAGGATGGAACTAACGAGGCTGCTTTTACACCGGTGGTTATAAAGTTGCTAAGATTTGCAGGCTTAAACCTATCTACATAATCCCATCGAAATCCGTCGAGGGAAATGAGTAAGAGATAAGGGCTATTTGCAGCTGAACTGGTAGCTTCAGCGACGTTCCCGGAGGTTACAGTTTTAGTAACACAAGAGTGAAATCCAATAATTACTATAAAGACTTTTAAAAAATATGTCAGATTTTCTTTTTTCATATTCAAAGTGGCTTTTCTATTTATAATTAATAAAAAGGTTTCTCTACAAAACAAGAATTAAGCATTTGCTGTTTTATGGAACAACAAATTTACTTTTTTGAACTGAATACTTTTTTCTTCGCCTTGGTTGGTGGCACACGAAACAATTCTTTTTCCCAGAAACGTCTCCTGCAAGGGACGTTGCATGAAACGAAGCAGGATTTCTTATTTATCGCCTTTGTAGTTCAGTTTTTCTACCTGTAGCAATAACCAAATAAAACTCACCAGCCCCGGCAATCTACAGAATTTCTCTTATCAGCTGAAGTCCCGAGGGAAACCAACCACTAATTAAAGGGTAGAAAACTCCTCAATCCCGGCTCCCAGGATTCTGTTGATGAAACCATGATGGATCACTCAAGGGGAAGGGATAGAATCTGATTGGCTGCAATAAATCATACATCTATGTTTGGGATTAAATAAACTCAAGCTGTAATTGTAATCCCCAGACTAAAGTTTAATAAAAATTCACTTTCAAAAAATCGTATTTACGCAACGTCAATACAAAAAGTATAACACTAAAATATTGATAATCAGATATGGAATTTTTTTGTAAGTTGCGTCTTATAACATAAATCTACGAGTTGCCTGCAATAATTCTGAAACTCCCTAATTATGGACATTTACAAACAAATAGAAGCAGAAGTATTGTTGCGAAACAATTCTCCAATCGCTGACTTTGAGAATTTATCACCTGTAAATTTCCACTATATTCTTTGTGACA
>JBBQYS010000199.1:0-4272 GCA_038208485.1 Chitinophagales bacterium | reverse complement strand
TGTAAACCACGCAATGCCATAATATAAATTTGTAACGGGTATTCCTTCCAGCTGATCCCGCACAGCTTTTTGTACAGAGATGGCAGAAAATAATCCAAACATTAAAACTGTAAAGTAGTATCCTTTTTCATTGAGTTGCATTTCAGCATTCCATAAGCCAATAAAAAAAGCAATGACGCCGATAAATAATGCAGCCCATGAGGCAGCAATAAATGCACCCGATGGTTGTAACTGTTGTTGTTCCATAAATAATTGTTTTGTTTAAGCACCAAAACTATCATGAAGAGGAACCTTTCTTTTTGACTTATATCAAAAAATGAAAAACAAATTGTTAATGCTTGCTGCGAATACGGCTGAGGGTTTCCTGGCTGATACCAAGGTAAGAGGCAATGTGTCCAAGAGAAATCCTTTCCAAAATATGTGGAGAATATTTTAGCAGGTCATCATATCTTTCTTTGGCAGAACGAAACTGTGCATTTACATAACGTTCCTCCAACTTTATGTAATAATTTTCATAGGCTATCCTTACCAATCTTTCTATATCATGATGTTCATCGTACAGTGCTGTAAGTTTATCCTTGCTAATCGCCCACAAAGTGGAAGATTCTTCCAATTGAATATTTTCCACAGAAGCTTCGCCGGTAATAAAACTATGAAAGGAAGTGACAAAATTATTTTCGAACCCAAACCAATGCGTGATGTCTTTTCCATCTAATTGATAAAATCCCCTGATGGCACCTTTCTCCAAAAAATACATTTGCCGGCAGACTTGTCCTTGCGTAAGCAAATATTCGTAGCGACCTAATTCTTTTTTTTCCAAGGACTCATATAAGGCTTCCAGCGCAGGCTCACTTAATTTGTAATAGGTCGAAATATGTTGAAAGAGTTGTTGCAAATGTTTTAAATAATTTAAGCGGAAAGATAGAAAACTAACTTGAAGGACTTTGATACCAAAGTAAAACAGAGTAAATTTAGCAATGGCATGTTCCAAAAACAAAACTACCGGAGAAAAAATAGCAGGAATTATTTTAATAATTTTTTCTTTGTTCTACTCTTACGCTGCGTGGGCTCAGCCCCGGGCCAATATTTCTTTTAAAAAAACCATTGCCTTTGAGGGTTCTCAAACATATGCTCTTGTCGTGGGTATTTCCCAATATTATCAACCGGAAATTCCTTCATTACAATTTGCAGATAAGGATGCAAAAGTTTTTGCAGATTACCTGCGTTCATTACCTGGCGGAAATGTTCCCGCAGAAAATATTACTGTGCTCACCAATGAAAAAGCAACTACCTCGGCTGTATATAATGAAATCTACAACCTCAAAAAGATTTCTAAAGAAAATGATGTCGTGTATATCTATTTCTCCGGACATGGAGACCTGGAAAATGAAACCATGTATAAAGATGGATTTCTGATCTGCTATGATTCGCCGCCTAACAATTATGTAATGCAGGCTTTAAGTATAGAATTTTTAAACAAAATGGCTAATACTATTGCTGTAGAAAAAAAAGCAAAAGTTATTCTGATTACTGATGCATGCCATTCAGGAAAATTAACTGACCAGGCAGCAAGGGCAAGTTTCCTGGTAGGAGAACAATTAAGAAAAAGTGAGCAGAATGAAATAAGAATAACCAGTAGCAGCAGTGATCAGCTTAGCAATGAAATGAAGGAATGGGGCGGTGGAAGAGGTGTTTTTTCCTGGTATCTTGTTAATGGTTTGAAGGGTATGGCAGACACTCAGAATAAGGGTTATGTATCTTTAGGAGACATAGATACTTACATGCAGCAATCACTTAAGAATGACCCAGTTTTACAAAGAAATAATCTGATTCAAACGCCGGTACTTAGCGGACAAGATAAATATATATTGGCTAAAGTAAACCCTGTAATAAAGAAAGAAACAGCGAATGAAATGGCAAGAACTTCTGTGGTTGATTCTTTAGAATCAGGTGCACCTATGGTAATGATCACATTAAATAATAATGCAGATGATGCCAACTTACAAACTGCTGATGATTATTTTTTTGACATTTTGAATGCCGAAGATCTTTCGGGAATTACCCGGCAACTCTCTCTCACTACAAAGGCTGTAAATCAGGTTCCCTTTGAAATAATTAAATACCTGAAGAAAAATTTAAAGAACAGCGAAAATCAGCTGACAACACTGGAAGACTTGCTAAAGAAAGATTATTACTTTGAAAAATTTAGCAACAGGCTGGCAGGAAAATTTGATGAAGCCGGTCAGAAAATTATTCTCTCCTACCTGCAGGGAGATGAAGCAGAATTAGAAAGAAGAAGGTATTACAATGCCCGGAATAATGGGTATAAAATATATGCAGAAATGTTTGGAATCGGAAGCCGGCTGGCAACAGCTGATCACCCGCTTCGCTCTATACTAAGGGTAAAAGAATTGTATTTTTCTGCAGTAGCAGATAGGATATTAATACCGGTAACAGATAATCCTGAAAAGCTGATCAATAGTGCTTACAAGGCCATAAACAAAGCTTTGGAAATGGAAAAGTTTGCAGCTTATTTATATAATGAGCGGGGCGTAATTCATTTATACAAAAAAAATAAAACGGCCGCAGAAAAGGATTTTATAGAAGCTACACGGCTATCACCGGAATGGGTGATTCCCCATGCTAACCTGATGGGAATTTATGTAAATGAGAACAAACAGGAAAAGGCTCAAAAGGAAAAAGAGATTGCCTTAAGCATAAATCCCGGGTTCCAAACCATCCACACCCATAGTGGTTCTTTATATGCTGCCCAACGCAAATATTTAATGGCAGAAGAATCCCTGATGAAAAGCATAAGCATCAACGAAAGAAGTTTTTTTCCATTTGAGCGCCTGGGAGATATTTTTGTAACTACCACCGATTTTCATCGTGCAGATTCTTTTTATTATGAAAGTGATAAAAGAAGAAAAAGAGACCATTATGTTTTTCCATTGGATGTGGATGCAAATGGTATATCTGATGTCTTAAATATTTCACAGAATACCAGGATATGTGATTTTGACACAAGCAACATAAACCCTAATGATCCTGTAGCAAACTTTGCCTGGGCAAGGCATGCAGAACAGGAAGGCAAGTATGACCTGGCAGAAATGAAATACAAGGTGGCGATAGCTGCAAACCTGCAACATCCACTTGCCTATCATTATTTAGGCAGATTACATTATGAATTTGAAAACTGGGCCGCAGCTGAAAATGATTTCATTTTTGCAAGAAAGTACTATTTAACTCCAGACGAGTTTGAAGCAACAAGAGCCAAAGAAAAATCAAGGTTTTCAACTGGAGCTGATAAAATGTGTATCAACAGTATCTACGATCAGAAATATTATACAGACTCCACAGATAATCTATATTTCCTGGCCCAGGTTCTTGAAAATAAAAAGGATTATATCAGGGCAGGCGAGGTATATAAAGAACTTATAGAAATTCAACCCAGCTTTGAACCCTTGTATATACAACACGCTGCCATGTTAGAAAATGGTGGAAGTTTTGAATCTGCGGAAGATGTTTTAGCGAACCTGTATCGCATAAACAACACAATCGAAGAACCTTTATTTTCATTTTATAAAAGAATGAATGCTGCTTATCCCGCATCGCCTGTATGGTATTACAAATTGGGTTTATATTGCCATGGGGTACTCGGCAAATCTACTACGCAGCCAAATTCATATTATGAGTACGATACAAAGCGTTTTTCTGCTTATGTAAATAAGGAGATATTCTCAACAGCGGATGAAGGATTTGTTTTTCCCTTGCGATATATTATGCCGGGAACGAAGAGGACCGTATTGATAGAAGAACTAATTCCTTCACCCTATTCAAATGGTATTCAAGCACTAAAATCTGCAGATTCTCTCTATGGTCGTAATAACGAAAACAGTATTGATATCACGCATAAACTTGGAGACTTGAATCACTGGCAAGGTTCACCATCATCAGCATTACCATGGTACCAGGTATCCGTGGATCTGAAACCTGAAAATGCAGCTGTAAGAATGAAATTAGTTAACATGGCCGACCTCACTTTTACATATCAAGTTGCTCTTGAAAACTTAAAATATTTACACGAGCAGAAGCAAGCTTCTACAGAAAACGAAATCCAATATTCTAAATATTTGAGTTTAGAAGGTGGTTATAAAAAAGCAGATAGCTTATTCAATTTTATCCAATCTATCTATCCATTCAGGAACCAGGAGGTGCTATATAATGCTGCCGTAAATGAGTTGCTGCAAGGAAAAGAAAAAGAAGCATTAG
>JBBQYS010000198.1:0-4277 GCA_038208485.1 Chitinophagales bacterium | reverse complement strand
TCATCGGGCTAACTTTTATTGTTTGTTCCCTTAACTGGTATTTAAAGAAAGATTTTAGAGTGGATATTTTGCGATTGATGCTTTTAGATTCCATCTCCTGCTGCTTAAGCTCAGCCAGCCAGGACCTTACAAATGTTGCCTTTATATCTGATAATGCAGTGGTGCCAAATTGATACTGGATAAAATTAAAGAAGCTGGTTAAATCGTTCTTATAAGATATGATGGTATGTTGTGAATACCTTTTTTGGAATTTAAGGTAATCTATAAAATGCTGGATGGTTTGATCTACACTTTGCTGCATAAAAAAACTGATACCCAAAGTTATGGTAACCGGATATCAGTTTAATATATTGCTGATTTAAATAATCTTAGTCGAACTTGCCTGCTGATACCTGCTCTTTATAAACAGCTTTCAGTACTTCTTTGCGACGACGGATCGAAGGCTTAATAAAAGCCTGCCTTTCTCTTAACTGCAACAGAATTTTGCTTTTTTCAAACTTCTTTTTGTACTTTTTAAGAGCCTTGTCAATGTTTTCGCAATCTTTTGAATCAATAATTAACATATAATATATACCTCCTTTAGGTGATTTTAAGGCCGCAAAGATAGCCGAAATATTTAAATAATGAAATTCTTTAGAAGCAAATTCCGAAATTTGGTAAATGTTTACAGGAATAATTGAAAAAACAGGTACGATTAAGGAAATAATAACCAAAGGAAGTAATAGAAGTTTCTGGGTGGAGTCTCCCCTTGCATCGGAACTTAAGGTCGATCAAAGCCTTAGCCATAATGGCGTTTGCCTCACGGTGGAAGAAATCAAAAATGGTATGCACCGCGTTACAGCTATTGAAGAAACTATTTTAAAAACCAACTTAAGCAACTGGAAGCGGGGCAGCATAATAAACCTAGAACGCTGTATGCAACTGAATGGACGCCTGGATGGGCATATTGTACAGGGCCACGTGGATTGTACTGCTGAATGTATTGAAATAGTTGAGAAAGCGGGAAGCTGGGAATTTACATTTACTTTTCCGGGACAATTTGCTGCTTTCATTATTGAAAAAGGATCGGTAACTGTAAATGGTATAAGTCTTACCTGCTTTGATGTTACAAAAGACCAGTTTACAGTTGCCATAATACCGTATACATTTGAACATACCAATATGAGCAGGCTTAAAAAGGGCGACCGGGTGAATATTGAATGGGATATGATAGGAAAATATGTGGGAAGGATAATGAAAATAAGTTGACCAATTCTTTGAACAAAAACTGAAATGAGATACTGATGAATGACAAACAATTTATACCAGCCCTGACTGGAATACGTGCCATAGTTGTGTATTGCATTTTTTTCAAACATCTTAATTTTTTCTCTCCTGAAACCCAACCAAACCTCCATCTATTTTTAAACCAATTTTATAGCTTTCTGACTTTTTTTTTCGTACTAAGTGGATTTCTGATTTATTATAAATACCATGAGATCAGCAGCCTTAATAAAACTAAACTCTATAATTATTTTATAAACAGAATATCCAGGGTCTTCCCAATTTTGATCATCCTGATCAGCCTGACTTTTATTCTTGGGTATTACCATGGATTGTACAATGGAAAAGAGTCTGTAAAATTATACTTGCTAAACATCAGTTTACTAAAAGGCTTTTCTTCTGAATATCTTTTAACCGGTATCGGGCCAAGTTGGAGTATGTCTGTAGAGGAATTGTTTTATCTATTGTCTCCGTTAATCTTTTTATTTACTAAGAAAGTATCGTCGCTTATAAAGTTTGTCATTCTCTTTTATTTATTAGGAATACTGATCACCTACATTTTTTCAATATTCCCAGTCAATGGATTTTTTGATAGCTATTTTTTCATGTTCAATTTTACGTTTTTCGGGCGGGTTTTTGAGTTTACCTGTGGTATTTTCCTGGGCATGCTTGTTAAAGGAAAAATAAAACCCATTTTCAAAATAAATTCCGGGAAAATTATTCTATATACCGGGCTAATTATTATATGTGTATCGCTCATAGCTCTATATTTGATAGCGCAGCATTACAACATTATGAATGCGATCGACTCGATACCGGGTGTAGTGATCAATAATATTTTAATGCCTATTGGGATTGTCTTTCTTTTTTACAGTCTCATTTATCAAAAAAGCGTCTTGCAATATTTTCTTTCAAATAAACTAATGGTAGCACTGGGCAATTCAACATATTCATTCTATTTACTGCACACTACCTTTGTATTGTCTTACATTTTTAAGTTTATAAGTAAGAATATTTTTATTGCATTCATCGTAATGATAATTGTTTCTTATATTTTTCACAAAACTGTTGAACAGCCTTTAGCATTATTATTAAGAAAGAAATTTTCAAAAAATACAACTTCCCGTTGATCCGGGTTTTAAAAAATTATACCCTCCGCTGCTTTTTTTGTGCTTTTAAAAATCCCCCTGCAGCCAATATCAAAATGAAAGGAAATGCAGGACTGATAAAGCGATTGCTCCATTCATCGCAGGTAAAAAATATGCCGAATGCAGTAAAGGATAAATACATGACCGCAAATAGCCAGACATAATAAAATGGCTTATCCCGTTTTGAAAACACCCCGATCAAAGCAAAAGGATAAAAAACCATAAAGCAAATCAACAACAGGTTGTGCTGCCAGCTATAATAGCCCCGGTACATACCAAAGAAATATCCTAGTTTTTTAAACCCATTAATAAAGAAATTACCAAACCCTATCTCATTCTTTATAATAGTAAAAGCTGTATATAAACCTTGCCTGTTATATTCCTGGTAGCGGATCGAATCATTTGTTTCCGGAACCTGGCAAATTATTTCCATCCGCCTGATAGAATCAGGATTTACGAAAGCTGTGAAAGGCGAATTAAGAAGAACAATTACAGAAATTGCAGCAAATGCCATTAATATATAAAACTGGAGTTTCTTTTTGTTGCGGTACAGCCAGCTCATCATTACTCCAAAGAGGGTCATTAAAAATACCATGCCTACGGGCCGTGAAAACAAGATCAATAACAAAACAACCACTACAATAAAAAGCTGTATTTTTTTCCTTTCATTCAACCACGTATTAAAACAGTAAACCCCTATTACCAACAAACTGGTATGCATAGCTTCTGAATACAAAAAGAAATTCCACTTTTGAACAGGATAACAAAACAGGTAAGCTATATAAAAAAAAAAGGCGATGGTATTGTTTCGTAAAGCCTGGTTTAATAATTTATATAGGCATATTGCTGCAAAAAATGATAAGCTTATTTGTAAAATCGCAATAAAAATAAAGTTCAGGGAGAGTTTTATGAACAAAGCAACCAATAAAGAATACACAAGATACAAATACCCAAATACCCCGTTAAACAATTCCTGTCCATTCAATATCCGGTTTGCATTATCTATAAATTTTTCTGCCTCTCCATCGGTTTGAATACCAAACTGAAAAAGCAAAATTGCGTTGATTGAAAAATAAATAATGGCTGCTGCTATAACTTTTTTCTCAAAAAATAATTTACCGGTCATCATCAAAGCAGTTTGTTGATTTGAAAGTTTATACTTTTTTTCCGGCCATTGCCTTGCTTACTGCAGTATCCATTATTCTTTCTGCATAAGGCCGGGATATCTCATTCAGCTCTTCTGTTTTAACCTGGATCAGGTTCTTATCATTCATATCCAGCGAAAGCTGTAATGCCTGCATGGCCAGTGATGTTTGCGTCAGTTCTGACTGGGTCAGGCTTTCAAAGTTTTTCTGCATGAACTTCTCCGTGGTCTGCAACAATTGCTCAGCTTCCGTTTTTGCTTCGGTTAAAGCCCTTAGGTCCATATCCTCCTTTGCATGTGTCATCGAGTCAAGCAGCATTTTTTCTACATCCTCATCTGACAATCCATACTGTGGTTTTACTTCAATGGACTGCTCCACTCCACTCCTGAGCTCTTTTGCATTTACAACCAATATGCCATCCGCATTTATTAAAAAGCTGATCTCCACTTTAGGCAATCCTGCAGGCATACCAGGTATACCGGTTAGATTAAATTCAGCCAACCGCCGGTTATCTTTAACCATATCTCTTTCGCCCTGGTAAACGGCGATCTTCATACCGCTTTGCCCATCTTTATAAGTCGTGTACTGCCTGCTTGCCTTTGCCGGTATTTTTGAATTGCGTGGCAACAAAACATCCATCAATCCTCCCATGGTCTCCAGGCCCAGTGACAAGGGTGTTATATCCAGCAATAACATGTCGGTTGTATTACCGGCTAAGATA
>JBBQYS010000197.1:0-4286 GCA_038208485.1 Chitinophagales bacterium | reverse complement strand
GAATGGCACTAATTTCCACGAATCTGGTTTCAATATCCTTCTCCTTGTCTTACGGTCTGAAGTCTAACGGTCTAAAGTCTTACGGTCTGAAGTCTTACGGTCTAAAGTTTTACGGTCTAAAGTCTCACTGTCTATAGTCTTTCTTACAGGTGTTCTATTTAATCAATAAAAACCTTCTTCCTCCTCATCTTCCTCTAATTCCGCATCCATATCCACTATCGCAAATGGCTGCAGGCAAGCGGGGCACAGGCAACCCTTAAAATTAGTTTCCAGGTATTTCAAAGTATAAGCGCTAAGGTCAACCTGCTTACACCAACAAATACTTTCCTCACTACCGCACGAAAATGATACTTCACATTTAGCACATAATTTTTCCATATTAGTCTTTAGCTCATTTGTACAAATATACATTGGGCACAACTGTTCATTTCGAAAAAACTAAACTACAAATGAATGGATTCAAATTAATTCAATGTGGCAAGGGGTATATTCTAATGGTCCTCTGGATGCAATTTTGTTTCCCCGGTTTTTCTTTAGGCGGAAAGGTTATGACCGGATTAGATGAACAAAATTCTACTCATTCCTTATTTTTAAATGGAATATTTGATTAAAGGGTTGGCCTGACTTTTGGTTATGTTTAATTAGGGAATACGATTTGGCGTTTGTTCTTTTGTTGGGTATAAAAGCGTTTAGCAACTTGTCCGCTCTGGAGAAAACCTAGTATTACCTGGCAGCATTTGCCTTTCTTTTACGAAAGGGTGGCGGCAGTAACAAATTGATATTTTTTAAATTAAGTTAAAACCTTCTTAACAGTTTTAGCGTTTATATAAAAAGCATTCCAAGTCTGATTGAAAATCCAAAAAAGTTATTATTTTATTTATCATTTAAAAAAAAAATTATGAAGAAATTAATTTTCGCCGGATTTGCAATGTTTGCGTTAGCAGCTTTCACCCTTAAGCCTGGCGCTCCTCAAGACAAAAATCCCGCAACAGCAGAACTGCAAGGCGGAACACAGTTGTCGGCTACATTATTAGGAGCAAATGAAGTACCAGTCCTCGGTGATCCTGATGGAATGGGATCTGCAGAATTGACTTTGAATCAAGGGCAGGGAACAATCACTTATTCTATTATGGTGACAGGAATTAGCACGCCAACAGCGGCTCACATTCACGAAGCTGGTGCAGGAACTGCCGGGCCGGTTGTTGTAGGATTAAATGCTCCTGTAAATGGCGTAAGTAGTGGGGTTGTCTCTCTTTCTAAGGAGCAGATAAAAGAAATACGTATGAATCCGGAGATGTATTATGTAAATGTACATAATGCAGAATATCCTGGAGGCGCTCTAAGAGGTCAGTTATCTAAATAGTACTTTTTGTAGCGTTATAAAAAATGGCCGGAAAATTTTTCCGGCCATTTTTATTTTGCGCAAAAGTTGGTCCCTCCCGGAAAGTTGTAAATATTTATAATCCTGCTTTAATCATAACACTTTCTGGTATCGGGGATTTGTTTTTTAATCTTAAACATATTTGCTTCTCCACCAAGCACGTCTGTATTTTGTAAGCCAATATTCTCTTTAACACAACTGAGGAAAAATGTTACTGAATTATAGTGGAATGCATTACCTTAGTTTTTAAATTGAAACATATGAAACCTCTATTAATTATTTTAAGTCTTGCCCTATGTCTTTCATCCTGCGAAAAAAATAATGATGACAATGAAAGAGATTGCCCTGAAGTAGATGCTAAAGTGATGCCTTCAATTGTAACGACTTCTTTTCAAACTCAATATCCCACAGCGACGGTTATAAAATGGTTTAATAAAGACAATAAGGGTTATGTTGCTTATACTATTATCAACGGAAAAAAATCACTTGTTCACTTTGATAACACAGGTCGTTATATAAAAATTGAATCAGACAATGAGCAGCAGGGACAGCATCAGGATGACGATGATGAATGTGAGTGTGAAATAGACGATTAATTTCAGGATCACGATGAACCATGACCATCAACTATGAGCTAAACTTATATCATCAAAAAATAAAGCCTCACAATTTCATTCGAATTGTGAGGCTTTTCATTATTTATTTATTCTAAAACGAGGAATAAATATATCATTTACACAAAATCAGACCAGCAACTTTTCTGACTATAGTCGCTGATGGGTGTTACTAAATTTTCTGTGTGAAAAGAACTAATGAAGGTGGATACTTCTACCCTGATGATGTTGAGACAATTTTGCACAAGGTCATCTCTAAATCCTTTCTCTCCCATTTCCAATACAGAGTTAGCAGCAATGATGCGGGAAAAAACTTTTCCAAGCTCGATCATTTTCCGTTGGCTCAAACCTGCTGATACATTAAAGTCAATATATTTCCGGAAGAAAGAACAAGCTTTTTTTGTGAGGTCATATGCTGTAAGGAAATTAAAAATGTTCAGTTCTTTTGTGCGTTTCATCAACTTGGTGATCATTTCCCCGATCTGTGTGTACAGCATTTCATTGGATCCCTCAAATATCTGGAACGCCCGACTGTCCATGATTCCACGCCCTCCAATATTGCTGATGCGGTAACCATTAGCCCCTGAAAGTTGCGTAAAGGTTTGTGCCGATTCCTGCATCAGATCGGTTACATATGCTTTCATTGAATTGGCTTCAATGCCTTCGGAAGAGAGGTCATTTGCAATTCCACTGACGCTACTACTTCTAAAGCACATAGCAGAAACTACCGTAAATGCACTTTGTATCTGGGCTATTTGGTATTGCACCTGGTCGAGTTCAATTAATTTTTTTCCACCAACAATTCTTTGGCTACAATGTTTGATCGACTCATCAAGCATCCTCTTTATAAAACCCATTGCCATGCCCGGAAATTGTAACCTGCTTCGGTGCAATATATCCAGCATCATTTTTAAACCGGAGGTCTGGGGTAGTAGTTTAAATTCTTCCGGAACCAATATGTCTACGATATTTTTACCATAAGGTATCAATTCCAGCCCTAAATTATTATACAACTGCTCTACAACGATTTGTTGATTTTCTTTGGACGTATCGCAAATGAAGAAATCAATATCGCGGCTCAGATCACCATTGCTGTTTTTTTCCCTGCTTGTAATTAACCAATAATCGGCCATGCCAGTAAGGCCCTGCCAATGCTTTACACCATTCACTTTCCAGGCATCTCCCATACGCTCATTACTGGTCTGCATGTTCAACGCATCACTACCATAATCAGGTTCCGTGATCATCAGCCCACCCATATGTTGGTTCTCCAAAAAGTTGTTGAAAATCGATTCCTTTACAGATTCGTGCCCATATTTAGCCACAGGCTCCAGGAACAAAGCGATGTTGATGCCAAATATTAATGATAAAGAAATGGACTCATACGACGCTGCGGATAGAATACCCAAGCACTCCTTTACTTTAACGCCCCTGCCGCCATAATTTTCCGGAATGGCTACAGCCAGGGGCCTAGCTTCCATAATTTTATTAAATTCTTCAGGTGATAAACCTCTTTCGATGGTAAACTCATCACCGCCAAATTTTTGATCAAAGACTTCTTTTAAAACCTTTTTATAATTCTCCAGGTAATCCGCAAAATCACTTTCCATGTGTGCTGGCTTTATTCTATCTGTAACCGAATTCATTATCATTTTTATTTTATTTTTTTCAGAAAATATAAATATAAAAAAAAGCAAACTTACTATGCCTTTTCTATCTCAATTTATCTTGTTATGAGTTATTTAGGGTTAAATATTTATAGAAATTAAGATGGTATGGGCATCCTTCACGGATAACAAAATTTGTACCGGAATGTTTTTCATTGAAGTATTGTGAGGTCAAATTTATGTATGATTTCCCTGGAGTTAGTTCGTGACGCAGAATACAAATTCGCTCTTGTAGGTAAGATTCATCTTGTTTTTTCTGAACCAGGCTTTGGTTAATAACATAGGAAACAAAATATGAAGGTTCAAACCTGGAGTGTCCGCAATTTGTACATAACCTTGAGTATTCTGCCACGCAACCAGAACTTTTAGATTTTAGCAACTGGTTACAACAATACATTTCAACCACTTACTTTAGGGAACAAGCGGGTAAATACATTGACATAATGATTAAGTTGAAGACAGAAAATGATTCAAAAAAAAGAAGTATTCTCCTGAGAGAGGCATATAAAATAAAAGGTTATGAAGAAACCTGAAGTTGATAAGTTTCACAGCTTTATTGCATAGAGGACGTCCGTACTTCAAATGCTTTAATTTGCACCAACAACAAATAAAATACGGCTGCAC
>JBBQYS010000196.1:0-4291 GCA_038208485.1 Chitinophagales bacterium | reverse complement strand
CTACTTCTTTGTCAAAGTGTTTCAAAAGAATAATGTTACCAACTATTGGTGCAATAATTATTGCTGCAATTAGAAAAATGGCAATTGTCCAAATCATTTTTTTCATTTATTGAGGGTTGTCCTTTGCAGTTGCAGCTAACGGTAGGGCTTGCTGCTGTGCCGGAATTTATTGAACCTTCAGCCCGTAACCGCAGCCCGTTTGAAATACTGAAGTTGAAGTTATGAACAAAAAGCTGATTAGTTATTCGTCAGCCGGAACAACTGCTGATAGCGAACAAAAAGATGATGATTTATTCGTCAGCCGGCATAGAAGCAAACCCATTGTTGTGCGTTCGCCAAATTTCACAATGAAAGTGTATCATCTGATGTCAGCCAAAATATGTTAACTAAAGTGATGTTTAATTATCATTATTTTAGGAATATTTATGTGGCACTTTTTATAAAGTCCGTCTCAATCCAATTATGAATTATTGATTTCATATTCTCTGTCTTGATAAAACAAATAACTATGTAAATGAGTATTATCCCAAATAAAACAAACACTCCTTTATTCAGGTCTGGGATATACCAAGCTAGTAAATAAACAATGAATGCATACATTAAGAAAACATATTCTAGTCGGTCAATAAAGGACAGTCTCCAAACGTGCGAAGTAAATTTCACTTTGTCAGTTGCTAAATTAATTTTTAAGTAGCAAAGCATAGACAAATAAACTGTCAGAGTATTATTTTCAAGTTTATACTTGTAATTGAAGAGTTTTAATCTTTCAATTAATTTGTCGTGGTTGATAGTTGGTCTGTCCATAGGTGAATTTATTTTTTTAAGTTAGTTTGATGTTAATAGTACTCCACATTGGTGACGCACAACTCGTAGGTTTATGTTATAAGACGCAACTTACAAAAAAAATCAATACCTGATAATCAATATTTTAGTGTTATACTTTTTGTATTGACGTTGCGTAAATACGTTTTTTTGAAAGGAAGGATTCTTTTTCGCTCAGAAAATAGTGGAAAGCTTGTAAGTCGTTTGCAATGAGAAAGTTAATGTTATACAAAACGTATTTCACTCCATCTGGCCTAGGTCTTCTAATCTAGCTTAAGTCTGGCATTGGTTTAAGTCTTCCGCAAGGCGACCAGGATCTTTTAATTTCTACCGCTTTCCGCCCTGGCGTACAAGTGCAACCGTGATCATAGAAACGAAATTTCCACTTGTTAGTGGTTTAGCCTGCACCAGCATTGCATGTTTTGACATTTTAAAACAGCTTAACTCCTTCATTTATTAAATAGAATTATGTATTCGTTAATTGCCTGTATGCAATAGCAAAACTCCAATGCATCTTTGTGTCATCAATTAATAAAAACTTAAAAAATAAAATATCATGCAAACACAAAGTATTCAAAAAGTACAAATTGGTAAAATGCTACCTATTGATTATGTGAGATATATTGTTGCTAAAGGAGGACCTGTAGGGAATGAGATTAAAAAATTACAAAACACAATCAGTGAAATTCGCAGTAAAGATGACCTGATTGAATTGAACATAATTCTCAATGCTCACCTTACATTGGATACTATGATGGGACATACTTATCTTAAATCATATGGCTATGCAGGCGATTTCGAGATCATTGAAAAGATCTATGCGCAAAAACGGCATGCCATCCGGTTCTTGATGCCTGGGATAAGTTCTACCAGGACTCTCGAATCTTGCGAGGCCGTAAGAAATAGAAAAATATACTTCAAAGAAATTATGGTAAATGCGGCTGGCAGAGATGTCAAAAATGTTTTAATACCTGGTTCCGGTCCATGTACAGATCTGTTTGAATATTTGACAGAAAATCCCGACAACACACTGCAATTTACTTGTGTTGATATGGATGCAACAGCAATTAAATATGCAAGCGAAAAAAATGCTGCATTTTTGAATCATATAACTTTTATTAACCGAAATATCTTCCGTTACCATACTACTGATACTTATGATCTTATTTGGAGTGCCGGTCTTTTTGATTATTTGAGTGATGATCAGTTTGTATTTATCATTAAAAAAATGCGGTTATTTTTAAGTGAAAAAGGTAAGATGATCATTGGTAATTTTTCAGAAAACAATCCTTCACAATATTGCATGGAGGTAATAGGAGACTGGTATCTTAATCACAGGAGCCCGCAACTCCTAACGGAACTTGGACTGAGTGCTGGTTTTGAGGAAAATGAAATAACTGTTGAGCAGGAAGAATTGGGCATCAATCTTTTTGTTCATTATCAGCCAAAGTAAGAAAATGGGTGCCATGCATTGGTTCATGTCTCACGAACCAAATCTTCCGAAAAAAAAAGCAGCAGTTGCCAGCGAATTTTTAATAGATTTTGAGATAGCGAATGGCATTGTTTGCGGCTATTGTACTCGTGTTGAGTAACTTTAATCTGTATTTAAATAGATTACATGACAGATTATGAAAACCAGGTGTTGTTGATCTTATCAAACTGGCAGCGTAAGATGGTTCGTAAGCCTTCTTTTCTTAATAAGCTGGCGAAGAAGGTGCAAACCAGGATCAATACCTGGATACCGGAAAAAGTACATGCCGGCATAACAACTGCCATAAAGCATATGTTTCGTGCAGTACTCTTTGGTTCCACTTACACCAGTGCAAAGCTATTAACGGATCAAACATTAGAGTTGCGTGAGAGGGCTATACTAAAACGTATAAAGAATTATAAACACACAGCCACAATAGAAGGAGGAATAACGGGTGCAGGGGGCATATTGCTGGGGTTCGCAGACTTTCCGATTTTGATTGGGATAAAGCTGAAACTGTTATTCGATATTGCCGCTATGTATGGGTATGATGTTAAAGATTATAAGGAGAGAGTGTACATACTTCATATTTTCGAGCTGGCTTTTTCCAGTGAGGACCATAGAAAAAATGTTTACTTTAAAATGATAGACTGGGATAAAAAATCTGAAGACTTACCAGATGATATCAATCAATTTGATTGGCGAAATTTCCAACAAGAGTACAGAGACTATATTGATTTAGCAAAAATGGCACAACTCATCCCTGTGGTTGGTGCGCCTGTTGGTATGTTTGTAAATTACCGGCTCATCAAGAAACTAGGTACTACTGCAATGAATGCATATAGAATGAGGGTACTCTACGACTTACCTTAGGTTATTTGCATGTCAACCTTCTGTCTTAATTCTTCTAAGCAGGTTCAAGTCTTCCGCAGTGCGACCTGGATCATTTTATTTGTACCGTTTTCCGCACAGGCGGACAGTTACATGCGGGAGTATAGAAACAGATGTTAATAGAGTAGAAAGTTAATCCCAAGTCCCAAGCCTTTGTTTGTAGCACACGAACCAACTTTTCCCGTTTCGTGTGCCACGAACCGGGGCACGAACCAGAATTATAAAAACCTATGCTTAAATTTACAAAGGTCATTTAAATATAAAACCAGGGAAGATCATATTACCATCTGTTTCTATCCCTACTCAAAGTTGTTAGTACTTAAAAAATCGAATGAAGAAACTATTTGAAGAATTAGCAAACGAATGGGAGAATACGACCTTTTCGTATGAAGATTTTCGTGTAGCTGGAGCAGGTTTTTCGAAACAGCCTATAACTATGTATTCATTGGAAATGATTTATAAAGGAAATTATATCCGAATAAAAAATGACCTTGGTAATCACAATACAGGAAATGTTGAATTAAGAATTAAGGAAAAATTACTCCCGGATTTTGAAGTATCTGGCACAAATCATTTTGCTAACTTATTTCTCCGTAGAAAGGAGCTACTGAAAGTTACGTGTGGAGATATAAAGTTTAAAAAATATTTGGAAAAAAAGTTGATTGATTCAAACCTGGAACAAGTTGCTAAAGACAATTTATTTGAACCAAAAATTACCTGTAAGGCAGAAATGTTATGTTCAGATATTACTACACTATATCATTTGGAATTTTCGGATAAAATTGGTGCTATAAAAGCCATTGTACATTTTTACAAGGATTTGATAGATTATTGAAGAATATGATAATGCTGATATTCCTGGCCAATTTTGATTTGTCTCCATCTGGCTTAAGTCCAAGCCTTGGTTTGTGGCACACGAAACAACTTTTTCCGTTTCGTGTGCCACGAACCGCGGCAGCAGTTCAATGTCTTGTCCTAAAATAGGTTTACACAAAATACGTGTAAATGTATATATCAAATGAGTTTGTAAGAAAGGCTTATTACAGTCTTGAATTAAAACATCAGATCTGCAAAGATCACATTGAAAATGGCCTTCGTTTAAGAGAT
>JBBQYS010000195.1:0-4376 GCA_038208485.1 Chitinophagales bacterium | reverse complement strand
CGCAGGGTGACTATTAAACGTGAACTTTTTTTCTTTAAAGAATATTTCAGAGACTTTTATCAGGTGCAAACATGGAAGGTTCAAAAGTAAATCCTATGGACACTTAAAATAGTTAAAAACCTTGACCGAATTCCTGAAATTTATTTTAAGCATCTCGAAAACACAGATGCTCTTTATGAAACTGGAGTTCAAGTTGGTAACGATATTTTTCCCATCTTCTGCTTCTTTGACAGCAATAACCTTGTTGTAGTTGGTCATGGTTTTCAAAAGAAAACTCAAAAGACATCGACAAAAGAAATTGAAAGAGCAGAAAAAATTAAAAAGGAATATTATGAAGAAAAAAAATCTAACAAGCCTTAGCGAATTTATTGACAAAGAAGTTGGTGCTACAGGCACAAAAAAAAGAGACAAGTTTGACAGTGAATATGAAGCATTCAAACTGGGTGTGCTTATTCAGCAAGCCAGGCAAGAAAAAGGTTTGACACAAGAACAGGTTGCAGAATTATCAGGCACAAATAAATCTTACATTTCAAAACTTGAAAAAGATTTGAAGGACATACGCTTTTCAACTTTGCAGCGCATTATAAAAGATGGTCTTGGCGGAAATCTTCAAATATCTATCAAGTTCTAACGTCTGACAGAGAAGCACTACAGGCAACAAAAGTATCCTATGTACCTAAGGTCTTGTGAGTATAGTATAATATAGTCAAATTAATAATTTCTTTTGAAAGAGAAAGGTTCAAAAATTGATTTGAACCCTTCCCCTTCTCCCCAATTCCTTTTACAACTACCTTTATACTAATTCAAATGAGCAGGCTTTAGAAACCTGCCATTTTATTATTTATTCTAATCAATCATCATGGATACCCCCAATGCCGAACTTGTTATAGCACAAACTAAAAAATGGATTGTAGATGTGGTGGTGGGTTGTAATTTCTGTCCTTTTGCAGCAAGGGAAGTGAAGAGAAACAGCATCCATTATGAAGTATTGCAACATTCTACGAGGGAGTCTGTATTAAAGGAAGTGGTCAAGTCCTTTCAGCTACTGGATCGGGATGAAAATATAGAAACTTCTTTATTGATCCTGCCCGGTAGTTTTACCTCCTTTGATGACTACCTGCAACTTGTGGGCCTGGCAGGGCGTTTATTAAAAAAGGAAGGTTATGAAGGGGTGTACCAGGTGGCCAGTTTTCATCCGGGTTATTTATTTGCGGGAAGTAGTGAGGCAGACCCGGCTAATTACACCAATCGTTCTCCTTATCCCATGCTGCATTTTCTGCGGGAAGAAAGCGTAAGCAAAGTAGTGGACAACTTTCCGGGTGTTGATGATATTCCAAACCGTAATATTGCTT
The DNA here is from genome assembly GCA_038208485.1 of Chitinophagales bacterium. Taxonomy (GTDB): domain Bacteria; phylum Bacteroidota; class Bacteroidia; order Chitinophagales; family Chitinophagaceae; genus Ferruginibacter. The sequence goes on along the minus strand of JBBQYS010000195.1, from coordinate 3,024 downwards.
TTACAAGAGCAAAAGGATTGGCGTATATGAAACAGTTATTGTAACCTTGAGACTTGGTATATGAATCAACTATTTCCTTTTCGTGTGCCACGAACCGGGGCAAGGGAAATCCTTCCAACCTTTCCAACCCTTCAAACTTTACTAACTCCACCATTAAACAACCTTAAACCATTTTCCACCAGCTTCCACTTCTTCACCAACCCTTCAAACCCTTTCCCCCAGCTGCCCATAGCTTCACTGCCCAATTGGCTGCGGGATGGAAGCGGGACCGGAGTGCAACGGAGGTATGAGCGCACAGCCCGGACTTAAGCTGATAAAAGCGCTGCGGCTGATGGCCCCAAATTGCCTGGCTTTTTGTACATATTATTTGTAAAGAATATTTGAGCTTTAAACAACTACTATGTACTATTAGGTTGCTTGTAAAACATCAGCTACAAAAAAAAATAAATTGGGAAGGAAAAGTAAAAAAATCGTTGGAATGATTTAAATTCAACGATTCAAATTCATTCAATTTAAAAATACAATTATGAAGAAACTTTTTGTGCTGCTCTTCGGGGCTGCTATCACGCTTACTGCTTGTGAAAAGTCAAACGATGTGAGCAGTGATTTATTTGCCGATGGCAATAGCCTGGTTGCACCCACGCAGCGCTTGTGTGCTGCTGACGAAGTGTTGCAAACTCAATTGATGAATGATCCTACGCTGCGTGATAGAATGGACGCAATTGAATCATTTACCCAGCGCATCATGGCTAATCCGGCTTCTGCCCGGTTGTTGGTGAATGGTGATATAGAAATACCCGTAGTCGTGAATGTTCTTTATAGAACTGCTGCGGAAAATGTTTCTACCGCACAGATTCAATCTCAGATAGATGCACTGAACGAAGATTTTGCAGGTACCAATGCAGATCATAACCTTACCAGTACGTATAATCTTGTGAAGGCTGATGATTTGCGTGTGAGGTTTGTGTTAGACGCTGTAATTAGAAAAAGTACTAAAAAAAGCAGCTGGAGAACGGATGACTCTATGAAAAAAACCAGCAGGGGAGGAATTGATCCAACTTCTCCTGATACAAAATTAAATATTTGGGTATGCACGCTTTCTGGCGGTGTACTTGGTTATGCTCAATTTCCGGGCGGTAGCCTTGCAACAGATGGGGTTGTGATTTTAAACACTGGTTTTGGCAGAACAGGTACTGCTGCGGCTCCGTTTAATAAAGGAAGAACTGGAACACATGAGGTTGGTCATTGGCTGAACCTAAGACATATTTGGGGAGACGCAACCTGTGGCAACGATTTCGTAGGTGATACACCTTCGCACAACACGGCTAATTATGGCTGCCCATCGGCAGGTCATACCAGCACTTGTACTGGTGCTCCTGTAGAGATGACTATGAATTATATGGACTACACGGATGATGCCTGCATGTATATGTTTAGCGATGGACAAGGTAGCCGTATGTTTGCGACGTTCGCAGCTGGCGGGCCTAGAAATAGTTTTGCACAATAAAAATATTTGAATTAATTTTTTTGAAAACTGCCTTCGATTCGGAGGCAGTTTTTTTTGGTGCTTTTTATGAATGGTTGGGCTGCTGCCAAAATATCGTCCCTCCGGGACTTTGCGAACGTTATAACTCATTAAAAAATTATTTCGGTTGATGAAAAATCAATCGAAAAAAAAGTAGGTGCTTTTTTTAGGATGCCTTAACCTCTTCCTTATCTTTTTTTTCCTGCGTTTCCTTTTTGGTATTCTCTGCATCGCTCTCATTTTCCTGCACAGAGTTCTTTTTACTTTCTACTTCTATATTCTGAACGGTAACAGTGTATTCGCTGGGACGGATTTCACCACCATATTTCATCGAATAAGCTTTGGTAATTTCTGCACCAAAATAAAGTATCATGGATGAAAAATATACCCAGGCAAGAAGTACCACCAGCGATCCTGCAGCACCGTAACTGTTTCCAATGTTGCTTTTGCTGACATATAAAGTGATCCCAAACTTAGCAAGCATAAAAAGAACTGCGGTGAAAATAGATCCTGCTGCAACGTCTTTCCATTTTATCTCAGCATTAGGCAATACTTTGTAGATAATGCCAAATAAAAAGGCGGTTACAATAAAGGTGATCAGCAGGTTGAGCATATAAATGAGTTGCACTGCAATGCCCGGAAACATTTCCTGGATATTGCCCATAAGCCCTTCCATCAATGTATTGAGCACCAGAGAAACCAAGAGTAAAAAGCTTATAGATACGACCATAGAAAAAGATAAAACGCGGGATAAGAATACTTTCCAAAAGCCTGTGTCTTTCTTTAGCCGAAGGTTCCAGATGTAGTTAAGAGAACTTTGCATCTCTGTAAAAACCGTGGTAGCGCCGATGAACAAAGCGACAAAACCAATGATAGCGGTAAATGTGCTGCTGCTATTGTTTACAGAAGTGTTTTGAATGATGGATTGAATTTGGGCTGCCGAGGTGCTGCCGATCAACCCTTGCAACTGCTTCACAATATTCCCTTCAATAGCAGTTTGCGAGAAGAACAAGCCGGCCAGGTAAATGATGACTATAAGCATCGGTGCCAACGAAAAAATGGTATAGTAAGCTAATGATGCACTCAGTTTAGTGACCTTGTCTTTTGAAAAGCCGGAAGCCGCTTTTTTTAAAATGTCCCATATTCCTGCCCATGTTATCTTGTCTTCCTGTTCCATTGTCTTCGTTTGTGGCTACTACGCACAAAAGAAATGCCAACGGTAGGTTGAGTATCTCTCAGTGGCTACCCTTCTTGTCTTACGGTCTGAAGTCTAACTGTTTATAGTCTTTCATGCAAAAAGACACAAAGGAATTGCCTTCGGCAATGCTGTATCCACGAATGGCACTAATTTCCACGAATCTGGTTTCACTATCCTTCTCCTTGTCTTACGGTCTGAAGTCTTACGGTCTGAAGTCTAACAATCTATAGTCTTTCTTGCAAAAAGACACAAAGGAATTGCCTTCGGCAATGCTGTATCCACGAATGGCACTAATTTCCAC
>JBBQYS010000194.1:0-4399 GCA_038208485.1 Chitinophagales bacterium | reverse complement strand
AGACAAGTAACAGAACACAGCCGGAGTGAAGTGAGGAATATTCAATCAACAAAAATCTCTTTTAAAACTGATTTTAATTTTACGATATTAGAGGATGATAAATGATCCAGCTTTTTAATTATTCTCTGTCTATCGATAGTTCGCAGTTGATCCAACACAATCCATCCTTTAGTTTTATTCGCTGAAATTTCGATCCTTGTGGGATATGATTTAGAAGAACTGGTAATCGGTGCAATTACTATAGTGTTTAAAGATTTATTCATTTCATTTGGAGAAATAATAACAGCTGGTCTTGTCTTTTTCATTTCGCTACCAATTGTTGGATCCAAATTCACCAGAATTATTTCATATTGCTTTAATTCCATTCTTCGAAATTTTCATCCTGAAAAACATCATCTATCATTAGGCTATCATCCCCATTTTTATGCATTTTTTCAAATGCTTTTTCCCAACCTTTTCTAGGTTCCTTTATAGGTTTTAAGACAATACAATCCTTCTCCAGTATTAGCTCGAGGGTATTTGAAATATTATACTTTTCAAGAATTGTTTTTGTAAGACGAATTCCTTTTGAATTACCTATTTGTACGACAGAGATTTCCATTATTTCTTTAAATTTTTGTTAGCACAAAGTAATTACATTTTTTCGAAAAAACAAATTTACTTAGTACCCTTTTTTCTCTGCTCAGTTCTATCCGTAGAGTTCAGCGCAGCGCTCTACGGATTAGCAAATAATACTGAGACTGCGTCTCAGTTAACATGAAAGACTGGATACAGACGAAGTCTGATCTTTATTACAAATCCTTAGAGACGCTTCGCTTAACTCTAAGGATAGTTCATTTAATTATTTACAATAGCATTAATCGTGTGCCCGCCGAGAAATGAACAAATGCTGAATGGCTGCCGGATGGAAGCGGCATCCCCGCCGCGGCGGGATACAGCGGACAGCCGGAACTGAAGCTGAGCAATGCTTTGCGGCTGATGGCACCAAAGCTTCTTTTATAATTTGGTTTGTAGTATTGGTATCATTTCGTTTTTCCAGGAGTCAAAAATTCCTTGTTTTATTTTTTCACGTGCTTCTGTAACCAGCCAGAGATAAAAGGCGAGGTTGTGTACGCTGGCGATGGTGAGGCCGAAATATTCCTTGCTTTTCATGAGGTGGCGCAGGTAGGCTTTGCTGTAATAATTGCTGCTGTGGCAGGGGATGCCGTCGTCGATAACAGAGAAATCTTTCTCCCATTTTTTGTTGTCGATATTGATGATTCCTTTGCTGGTGAACAACATGGCATTACGTCCATTCCTGGTTGGCATCACACAATCGAACATGTCTACACCCATACCAATGCATTCGAGAATGTTCCATGGTGTGCCGACGCCCATGAGGTAGCGTGGTTTGTCTGCCGGCAAATGATCGCAACAAAGGTTACAAATCTCGTACATAGTTTCTATTGGTTCACCTACGCTGAGCCCTCCAATGGCGTTGCCTGTAGCGTTTTGCGCACTGATATAATCGCAGCTGGCACGGCGCAGGTCGTGGTGCACCCCACCCTGTACAATCGGAAAAAGATTTTGTGTGTACCCATATTTATCCGGCGTATTGGTAAACTGATCTACACAGCGTGTGAGCCAGCGATGGGTAAGTTCCATGGAAGTTTTGGCGTATTGGTATTCGCTGCCGCCGGGAGGACATTCATCAAAAGCCATGATGATATCGCCGCCAATAATGCGCTGCGTATCCATCACAGATTCCGGTGTAAACAAATGCCGGCTGCCATCAATATGCGATTGAAAAATTACTCCTTCCTCTTTTATCTTACGGTTTCCGGCAAGAGAGAAAACCTGGTAGCCTCCGCTGTCAGTAAGTATCGGCCGCCTCCAGCCATTGAATTTGTGTAATCCTCCTGCCTGTTCCAGGACTTCTAAGCCGGGCCGTAGGTATAGGTGATACGTATTGCCCAAAATAATCTCGGCTTTTACTTCATCTTCCAGCTGCCGCATGCTCACTGCTTTCACACTGCCTACCGTACCCACAGGCATAAAAATCGGCGTTTCTATCTCCCCATGATCTGTCGTTATTTTCCCTGCCCTTGCTTTGGAAAAAGTATCCTGCGCCTGCAGGCTAAAACTGAGTGCTGCCATATAATTTCTAGCTGTTTGCTGATGTAAACGGCAAAGATAATTTTTTCGGCTTCAGCCACAAATTGATGGCCGATATTCCCCTACATTTGCAGCTATGTTTTTTGTGAAATTTGTAACCCTCCACTGGCCCCTGATCCTCTTTGTTGCTGCAATGACAGTGGCCGGTATACAAATTTTTTACACCATTTTCTTTTTTGCCCGGCTGGCTTTTTACAAACAAAAACTACGATTAAGTTCTCAATCTCATGCCGTGAGTGTGATCGTATGTGCCAGGGATGAAGCTGAGAACCTGACAGTAAATTTACCGGGCATCCTGGTGCAGGATTACAAATCTACCCACGAAGTGTTGGTGGTAAATGACAATAGCTATGATGAAACAAAATATATTTTAGAAGCACTGAGCAAAGAGTTTCGTCAACTGAAAGTTATAGACCTGACGCAGGAAGCTAAAGGGATACAGGGCAAAAAGTTTCCGCTGAGTATTGGTATAAAAACGGCAAAGTACGAGATAGTGTTACTCACAGATGCAGACTGTGTACCTGCCAGCGAATTCTGGATTGACAGAATGCAATCTGTGTACAAAGACAATACGGAAATTGTTTTGGGTTATGGCGCCTACCAAAAGAAAAAAGGCATGCTCAATAAAATGATTCGCTGGGAAACTTACCATGCAGCCTTGCAATACATGAGCTATGCACTCGCCGGCATCCCATACATGGGAGTAGGAAGAAATTTGAGTTACAGGAAAGCGGTTTTTTACCGGCATAAAGGGTTTTCTGCGCATAATAATATCTCGGGCGGAGATGATGACCTGTTCATCAATATGGCGGCAAATAAAAAAAATACAGCCATCAGCACAGACCCTGAAAGTTTTACGATAAGCAAACCGGCAACGAGCTGGGAACAATGGAAACGGCAAAAAATGCGGCATTATTCTACGAGCAAATATTATAAAGCAAAACATAAATTCCTGCTGGGACTTTATTCGCTCACGCAGTTTTTATATTACCCGCTGATAGTAACTGCTGCGGTATTTTATAACTGGAAAATTGTTGTTGCAGTTGCGGCATTCCGTATTATTGCACAAGGAATTGTTTCGTATAAAACAATGAACAAGCTGGAAGAAAAAGACCTGTTTCCTTACTTCCTGTTTTTTGATATATGGATGTTCTTTTATTACCTGATGTTTGTTCCGGCATTGTTTAAGAAACCGAGGGAGAGTTGGAAGTGAGATTGAATGAAATGATCAGGTGGCTCACTTAGTAGCTAATTCAAAATTAGAATTAAAACTAATTGATCATTGTTTCTGACTTCAACTTTTCAATTTGACTTATGGGATCTCCGATTTTTAATTTTTTATTTTTACTTTTTAATTCCCCCACTTTGGATACCATACAAAAATACTTCTCAGACTTTTCGGAAAAACAACTTGCACAGCTGGAGGCACTAAAAGGATTGTACAGCGACTGGAACGAAAAAATAAATGTGATCAGCAGGAAAGACATGGATCAATTTTATACCAATCATGTATTGCATTCCCTGAGCATTACAACTCAATTCCAGTTTACGAAAGATATGGAGGTGATGGATCTTGGTACTGGCGGCGGTTTTCCGGGGATTCCACTCGCCATTTTTTTTCCTGAAACTAATTTTCACCTGGTAGACAGCATCAATAAAAAGTTGAAGATAGTACAGGATGTTGCAGAACAAATTGGATTGAGCAATGTAACTATACAGCATACAAGGGCAGAAGAAATTAAGGACCGAAAGTTTGATGTAATTACATCCCGTGCGGTAGCACCGCTAAAAGAACTCTGGCAGTGGAGCAAGCCTATGCTCAGAAAAAACAAATCAGAAGATAAATCTTTACCCAACGGACTCATCTGCCTGAAAGGTGGAGACCTGAGTAAAGAAATTTTTGAAAGTGGCTGCAAGCCCTTTGTATGGGAAGTAGAAAAGATTTTCCAGGAACCTTATTTTGAGCAAAAATATATGCTCTACCAAAAATTATAATGCTGCCCGATGTACACCGGACAGCATCAGTAAATTTAAAATCTCTTAATTTACTTCAGGATTAACTAAATCTCATTATTTAAACCCTTTTTGTCTAAGTATTTATTTTTCCCAAACGTTATTCGATACATTTACATCAGCCATACGGTGAGATGGATCTATTTCTACTTTTGCAATAGCAGATTTATTTTTTAATGACAATGTGTAGTTTGGATTTGTCCAGCTCCATTCCGGCTCCACAATAAATTTA
>JBBQYS010000193.1:0-4417 GCA_038208485.1 Chitinophagales bacterium | reverse complement strand
CCAGTAACGGAATTTATATTCCTTCTGAAGATATCTTTATCATCATGCTGACTAACTCGGGCAATTATCCTGCAGAACAAATATCAACTACCATTCTGGCTGAAGTCCTTAACAAACCACTCATTCATCCTGATGCTATTTTATTACCGACTGCTGAATTAAGCCTATTCGAAGGCGTTTATAAATTAGATGACGGCTATAATATAAAAGTGGCAGTTGAAGCCAATGAACTGTATGTTACTGTGTGGGGACTCAAGCAAAAAGTTTTGGCGTCCTCCAGCAGTACTTTCTTTATTAAGGGAAGTTTTATAGAATATGAATTTTTGGAAAGCGATGGGGGGAAAATCAGCAGTATTATTTATAAAAATCGTGGTGAAAAATTAGTAGGTATAAAGCAATAACATATAGGACATTAAAAAAATTTTATAATAACTTAAAATACCGAACATTTTGTATTTATGAATAAGTGTTTTCTAATGCAATGAATAAACAACTAAATAAACCATTATAAAAGAATTAAATCTACCTAGCGTCACCTTGACGGCATGACCCCAGTTGCTTCATTCAGATCGGAGCCCAGCTTTTGCGCTTACAATTATAGCCAGTACAGTCGCAGAAGCACCACCACGTTTCTTCGCTATGTTCGAGGGAGAATACGGCTATAATACTAGTGCCTTTGGCAGTACGGCTCCCCCAATCTCGGTATTGTCTGCTAATGAACAGTGCTCTACTTTTAAACTTGTATGTGAATTTACTTATGGAGTGTTTTTTTATTTTCTATAATTATTTTAGACTTAAATAATAAGTTATCATGATGGCAATCACACAAGACTTAAAAACTGATAAAAAAATATTCATTCAGCCACTAACTGCTACAAAACGCATCACCTCAATTGATCTTTTGAGGGGTATTGTTATGATTCTTATGGCATTGGATCATACAAGGGATTATTTTCATGCTGATGCTTTTTTGTTTGATCCCACCGATCTTTCTAAAACCAATGAATGGCTTTTTCTTACCCGCTGGATCACTCATTTTTGTGCCCCTGTATTTATGTTTCTTGCTGGCACATCTGCTTTTTTTGTAGGCAGAAAAAAAACTAAAAATGAGTTAGCAAAATTTTTACTCACACGGGGCTTATGGTTGATTCTGCTGGAATTAACTATTGTAAATTTTGGATGGTTTTTTGATTTTACTTTTTTCAATATTGAATTTAATGTCATCTGGGCTTTAGGCGCCAGCATGATAGTGTTGGCCGGGTTGATTTATCTGCCTTTTATTGGCATTATCATTATAGGGGCAATATTAATAGGAGCACATAATTTACTGGATGGTGTGCAGGTTACTGGGAATACAATCCAGGCTTTCGGATGGAGCCTACTTCATCAATCAGGCGAATTTAACTTTTTTGGGCGAACATTTTTTGTAGGCTATCCCATCTTGTCATGGGTGGGTGTAATGGCTTTGGGATACTGTTTTGGAAAATTATATAACCCTTCCATAGAGGCAGTAAGAAGAAAAAAGATTTTAATACTATTAGGTAGTGCTATAATTATTTTATTCATCTTATTAAGAGCCATAAATATATATGGTGATCCCCGCCCCTGGTCATACCAGGCTTCAGCAGCATTCACTTTTCTTTCCTTTATCAATGTATTTAAGTATCCACCTTCTTTACTTTATATATTAATCACCCTGGGACCTGCGATGTTATTTCTGGCATTTACAGAAAAACCGCTGAACCGGCTTTCAAAAATTGTGAACGTATTTGGCAGGGTACCCATGTTCTATTATATTCTGCATTTGTACCTGATACATGCTTTGGCTGAAACAGCAGCTTACTTTACCGGCTTTCAATGGAGTGATAAAACAATATGGATGAATGTTAACCCGGAGCTGAAAGGATATGGGTTTTCTTTAGGCACTACGTATTTAATTTGGATAGGCATTGTAATATTATTATACCCTTTGTGCAGATGGTACGACAGGTACAAAACAGCAAACAAAGAAAAATGGTGGTTGAGTTATTTATAAATTTAAAATCGGTTGAAATCAGAGGCAGTTTAGAGGGAAATTAATGACTTCTGAAAATAATATCTCAGTTGCTTAAGGATGTATTTGGTAATAAAAATTTTTATATGAACAGCATAATTATGGTATGTGGTTTTTTTTATTAAAACAAAAGTGCATCACTTTGAAAGAGACCTTCCTAACAAAAAAAGATGGATAAAAATATGACATCAATAACACCTGTAAAAGATTCAGATCGGTCTCTTATATTAGATGTGCTTAGGGGTATAGCGATACTCGGCATTTTTATAAATAATATTTATGGGTTCTCAGGCTATGGTAATCTTACGGAAGCATCTAAACAGCAATTTTCAACTTACCCCATAGATAATATAATTTCTTTTTTACAAATTATGTTTGTTGAAGGGAAATTTTATTCTCTCTTTTCCCTGCTATTCGGTATTGGTTTTTCAATAATTATTATCCGGAATGAGCAAAAGGGAATAAATGCATTTAAAGTTTTTTACAGGCGCCTTACCATACTTTTTTTAATCGGCGCAGCTCATATATATTTTTTATGGGATGGGGATATTCTTTTGCTCTATGCAATGTTGGGTTTTGTTTTACCATTATTCAAAAAGTGTTCTGATAAACGATTATTGATCTGTGCTGCTGTGCTGATACTTTCTCCTTTAGCCATTGATGTAATAAAAATTTTGCTACAAGTAAATCCCGGCGATTTTTTACAATCCATTGCAGAAGGCATAGATAAAAGAACGGGTGTACCAATAGATGATGGCTGGCGAACCTATTTATATAAGGATGGAAGCGGCTGGCAGGAATGGAGAAACTATCAAAGCTCTTCTTTTATTTACCGGTATCAATTTCTTTTAAACAACAACAGGATTCCCAAGGTAATGTGTATGTTCCTTATTGGTTTTTATGTGGGGCGCAAAATGATGTATGCCAACCTTTCAAATTACGCTACGCTTTTTAAAAAATTAATGTTATGGGGTTTTATAATTGGGATTCCCGCCAGCTTTGCTATGACATGGTTTGAAGTGGATGGTAAAAATGTATATCAAAGTGTATGGGGATTACTTGATACCTTTTTTTATGCAATTGGCGTGGTGCCGCTTAGTCTTGCTTATGTTTCGGCAGTTTGTCTTTTTTGGATTAAAACCAAAGGCATAAATAAGTTGAATGTATTTGCTCCTGTTGGCAGAATGGCATTAACAAATTATCTGCTGCAAACAATTTTTGGTGTTTTAATATTTTATGGTTTTGCCTTAGGTGTGGGCCAAAAGATAGGTCCGGTATATTTTATTCCAATTGCTTTTGGCTTTTATTTATTGCAGGTTCATTTCAGTAATATCTGGTTAAAACATTTTCAATTCGGCCCGCTGGAATGGCTGTGGCGGCAATTGACTTATGGGAAAAGATTGCCTTTAAGAAAAATTAAATAAAAAAATATTGATGAAGTGATGAAGAAATACAACGGCATCATAAATAGTAGAGAGCCAATTAATATTTTGAATAAGTATTTTCTAATGCAATGAATAAAGGACTAAATAAACTTTTATGAAATACATTATCCTAATCCTATGCACAGCAATATTCTTTTCCTGTACAGGTAGCCGGAAAGCTTCTCCTGCTACTAATCTAATCGCTTCAAAAGACACACTTCATCAAACACCGGCTTCAGATTTCAGCCATATAATGCTAATAATTGATTCAACTGCTTTTGCTGCAATGGCAAAGGATTCATTTATTACGAAGCAGTTGGCTTTTGCTATGCAGGACACGATGAAGACTTCGCTTCCTGTGTATAGTTTGTATCTCTGGGGACAGGAAAACTTTCTTCATTTCAACCCTAATAATAAAAACAAATGAATCACTTAATTAAATTTTTAATAGTCTGCTGTGGTATACACTGTTGTGTACATGCGCAACCTGCCGCATCAGAAAAGAACACAAACGTACAGGTAGATTCTTTCATTCATCAACAAATGAGAGATAAACATATTCCAGCACTGTCTTTTGCAGTAATGCGTGATGATAAATTATTGTACACGAACTCCTATGGTTATAGTAACCTGGAACACAAAGTACCCGCTATAAATGAAACAGTTTATTCTATTATGTCCATCACTAAATCATTCACAGCTATTGCTACTATGATGCTGGTGGAAGAAGGAAAGCTATCCCTGGAAGATCCCATTGGTAAATTTTTTAATGACTTGCCTTCGGCATGGAAGAAAATCTCTATCCGTCAACTACTGAATCATACCGCAGGTATCAGGGGTTTCGTCGGAGATACCCAAATTCCTTGTTCGGTGGGAAAACATGTGCGGGATTATGTACGTGGGGATATGCTGAAAGAAGTAGCTTGTTTGCCGCTTGACT
>JBBQYS010000192.1:0-4456 GCA_038208485.1 Chitinophagales bacterium | reverse complement strand
GTAAATGGCATACCAGATTATATAGAACATGGTAAAAACGGGCTGCTGATAAACGCCGTTGCCGAAAATGAAATAGTTATGGAAGGACTCGCAAATATCGAACGTTTATTGGCAGACCCCACCTTAAGACAAAACCTGGGTAGGGCAGCACGCCAGTATGCCATGCAACATTTCAGTAGAGAAACCTTTCATAAAAGTTATCGCAAGTTGTTATTTGTATAATTAAGAATTACCTGCTTCTCAAGCCTGCAAAGCTCAAGAACAAAAGTTTCACTTGTTGCCTTAACTTAAGACAAAAAATATTTTTTGTTTTAAAAAATAATTATACATTAGTGTCTAAATCAATAACCCATGCTACTATCCCCCCCCCCCCCCCGCAATTTTACAAATTTGTAATTCATATTCATCAGCAAAAATTAATTGCCTATGGTTAAATAACAAATAGCCCGGCAATGCTTTGCATGCTGTAAACTATTTGTTATACCGCCAAGGGTTATGCAAATGTCTTTGCCAAAAAAAACTGAGAAAACTAACCCTTAACCCAGGGAAGCATTTTATTACTAATATAAAAATGGACACTATTTATTGCCCACCTTTTTACAAAATTACCACTTAAATAAAAAACACCATTATGAAAAGCTTACTTACATCGATTTTTTTACTACTAATTCTTAATGTTAATGCCCAATTAGATAAAGGTATCTGGCTGGTTGGAGGCTCCGGCAATTTTTACACTTATAATGAAGATTTCAGTACGCCTACATACAATCAAACAGCAAAGTTCACAAACATAGATTTTGCTGCATCTATTGGCTATTTCATTATTGACAAATTTCCAGTTGGGATTAGACCCAGTTTTTCTTCTTATAAAGGAAAAGTAGTTAGCGCAAGTACAGGCAGTGGAGGTTCTACTAATTCATATCAGTTGGCTATCGGCCCTTATGCCAGATATTATTTTTTAAGATCAGACAGACCCTTTAATATACTTGCTGATGTAAGTTATCAGTTTGGAATAAACAAAAATTTAGGTGTCTTGCATGAAAAGGGCGAATCGAATACTTTTTCAATTATGGCGGGAACGGAAGTTTTCTTCAACAATACGGCCGGATTAGAAATTTTACTTGGGTACTTAAAAAAAACGGAATCAATTGAAAATTCGCCCGGGGCATTTAAAAACGGAAAAAGTGGATTCCAGGTGTCGATAGGGTTTACATTACATTTTGAAAAACTTTAAATTAATAAATTATGAAACATTTAATTCTCATCGTTTGTTTTTGCGCAACGCTAAATTCCATTTTTTCATAAACGATATCACCAGGTGGAACTGGCGAATTTTGTCCGGATGTAGAGTATACCTTTACGGTTTCTATTCTTAAAACTTATCAGGGTTTATCTGGATTGTATTCGGCTTATGTTACTCAATCACCATTAAGTCCAGTCGGTAGTACGTTTACATTCAAAGGTAAATTTGCTGATGCAAATCAGAAACAAGCATTCAGGGTTTACTATTCAGACAATACATTCTCTGATTTTGAGTTTAAGAAAATAAAATCTTTATATTACTCGGCCACGTCCACTGCAAATCCGCCGTGTAACGTTATTAAGCCAAATCAAGTTCAGCCAATTATATTTCCACTCTGTCAAGTTACAAATGCAACAATAAGTTTTCCCAATGTAAAATGGATTACTGCTTTTGAAAATCCTGAGCTTTGCTTTGGAACTGTCACAGACTATGAATATCAGCTACCTGCCAATTGGAAAATCGGAACTTTCACTTCTACAGGAACAAATTGGTTTTCTGGCACAAATAGCGTTGTCGTTACTTCGGATTTAGGTACTGGCGATGGCGGTGTGATTAGGATAAGAGCGTCCAATAAAACTTGTGGAGCAGGGCTAGCTGCTAATGGTCCAATCACAAATGTTTTAATATCAAGACCTGCCCCTAATTTAACTTTTACCGCTACTCAGACTCCTATTTGTTTTGGTACCACTAAAGCAATCACATTAAACAACATTCCATCTGGTGCATCGGTTAGTTGGGCTGTTACATATCCAAATAACAGTCAGCTTCAAATAATAGGTTGTTCAACTTGTTCAACAGTTACCATTCAAAACTCTGGAACAGATAATGTCATCGGCACTGTCACTGCAACTGTACAGGATTGTAGTAATACATACGTAAAAACCTATAATGTCACTTTAGGATCCCCGCCATATGGAATAATTACACCGTATTTAAATTACTGTTTAGGGGGAAGTGATTGGGAGTTAGGTTTACAAGCTAGTTCACCAGACCCAACCGTTACCCAGTATTTATGGAGTCGTGATGGCGTACCAGCAGGAAGTGGTTCATCATGGTACACATACGAATTCCCGCCATCTTGTATGACTATAGGATTAAAAGTAGGTAATGCTTGTGGCGTTAGCACTGAAGGTACGCAAGTGTTTTGCCCTCCTTGTAGTTACCGAATGGCAATTTCACCAAATCCTGCAAAAGGGCAAATGAACATTAGTTTAGATAACTCATTATTAGCAAAAGAAGGTAAACAAAACTCAAATGTAATTTTTAAGCTCGTTAAAGCTGGCAATTCCCAAATTATACGACAATGGTCATTTACAAATAATCAAAAAGTTTATTCCATAAACATTACAGGAATTAGAAAAGGTATTTACATACTGGAAATGTCTGCAGGCAATGAAAAAGAATCAAAGCAAGTAGTCATAGAGGAATAGTTTTTTAAGCACAGGCAATTAGGTTGCCTGTGCTTTTTTTTATTTCAAACAAATTTCAATATTTACCAAAATCATGTACTTTGATATAGAACTGGTCATGCATCATCCTTTACGATAGTCTATTATCTACATATGGATAAGCCTTTGAAAATTTCGGCCAAAAATTGTTTGAAACTAACGCCAACAATATTTCTTGGGTTGCCACACAAAACCATTTACTCCAATCCTAAGCTGTAGAAAAAAGATGGGAACTTTCTATTTACTGACCTAATGACCGTTTATCATTACTAACCCATAGGCAATTTAGCCATAGATTAGCTGATTTACATTATTGCTTTTATCAATACCCCTTCTACCTTATCTTTGCTGCACATTTTTCATTTATAATAAGCTATATGTCAGTATTAGTAAATAAAGATTCTAAGATAATTGTGCAGGGTTTTACTGGCACCGAAGGTACCTTTCATGCTACACAAATGATAGAGTATGGCACACAGGTGGTGGGTGGTGTAACACCGGGAAAAGGTGGCAGCACTCACCTTGACAAACCCGTTTTTAATACCGTAGCAGATGCGGTTAAGGAAACAGGCGCCAATGTAAGTATCATTTTTGTACCCCCGGCATTTGCCGCTGATGCTATACTGGAAGCTGCAGATGCAGGCATAGCTTTGGTGATCTGTATTACAGAAGGTATTCCTGTTGCAGACATGATTAAGGTGAAGAATTTTTTACAAAGCAGCGACACTAGGCTGATAGGGCCTAACTGCCCCGGCGTAATTACTGCTGATGAATGCAAAGTGGGAATTATGCCTGGCTTTATTTTTAAGAAGGGCCGAATAGGTATTGTTTCTAAATCGGGTACGTTAACCTATGAAGCTGCCGACCAGGTGGCGAAAGCTGGTTTAGGTATTTCTACCGCAATAGGAATTGGTGGCGACCCAATTATTGGTACTACCACCAAGCAGGCAATAGAATTATTTATGAATGATGATGCAACCGATGCTATTGTAATGATTGGTGAAATTGGCGGTGGCATGGAAGCAGAAGCTGCTGAATATATTAAGAGCACCGGCAATAAAAAACCGGTGGTAGGTTTCATTGCAGGCCAAACGGCGCCTCCGGGCCGCAGGATGGGCCATGCCGGCGCTATTGTTGGCGGAGCGGATGATACTGCAGAAGCAAAAATGAAGATCATGGGCGAATGCGGCATTCACGTAGTTGACAGCCCTGCAGATATTGGAAAAATGATGGCAGAGGTGATGAAGAAATAAGAAGAGCCTCCGTGGCGCTCCGTGTCAGCTCCGTGGCACTCTGTGAAATAGCACAATTACACAGAACAAAATCAAGAGAACCTCAGAGGGCCACAGAGAATTACTCCGTGGCGCTCCGTGTCAGCTCCGTGGCACTCTGTGAAATAGCACAATTACACAGAGCAAAATCAAGAGAACCTCAGAGGGTCACAGAGAATTACTCCGTGGCGCTCCGTGTCAGCTCCGTGGCACTCTGTGAAATAGGACAATTACACAGAGGAAAATCAAGAGAACCACAGAGGGTCACAGAGAATTACTCCGTGGTGCTCCGTGTCAGCTCCGTGACACTCTGTGAAATAGCACAATTACACAGAGCAAAATCAAGAGAACCTCAGAGGGTCACAGAGAATTACTCCGTGGCGCTCCGTGTCAGCTCCGTGGCACTCTGTGAAAAGCACAATTACACAGAGGAA
>JBBQYS010000191.1:0-4502 GCA_038208485.1 Chitinophagales bacterium | reverse complement strand
GTAACAGCTGTGGTAAGCGTTGTAGTCGCAGGAGTTATACTACCGCAAGCAACAGTTATAGGTGTTGCAGTACCAAATGTAAATCCATTTACAGGAGCAGTAATAGTGAAATTATTATTAGAAATATCAAAGAAAATGTTTCCAATAGCTTCTACTTTTATTCTTGCAGTAGAAGTAGTTGCTATAGCTGGAATAGTTAGTAATTCTGAACCATCATTAGGAGTGCTGGCTGTTATTATGGTAGGATAAGTAACCCCACCGTCAATGGATAAGCTGATTTTTACATTTGTAACATTAAAAGGTGCAGCATCTGTAGCTGCTTTATTCCATGTAATCGTTTGTGTAGAGCCACCAGGATAAGTTTCTCCACCATTAGGGACTGTAACCGCAAAAGGAGTGGTACCAGCTACATTTACAACAAATGGAACTGAAGATTGACAACCACCTGAACCTGCAGAAGCTACTCCACCACCACCTGCCCTGTTATCTCTAACAGTCAATTTAAATTTCATCGCTCTGGCTACAGGAGATAAAACTTCACCTTTTAATCCACCCATTGTAGCACCTGGATTAGTTGGATAATTCGCCAGGATAACAGCTACATCAGGGAATGTTCTTGATCCTGAAATTTTAGGAATTCTAGATTTAAATAACGGAACTGTATTATTTGCTGGTTGAGTTAATCCTGCATTCCATGGAACTGCTCCCTGGAAATCCCATTGTTCCCAATTGTAAGTCAATGCATCCCCATCCACATCAGTTGCTGTTGCTGAAAGTGTAAATGGAGTAGAAATTGGGATAGTAAGGTTATTATTCGTCAGGGGTGCAATGATGGGCAGGTTATTAAGTGTAGGGCTAAGAGCAGCACATGTAGCACCATTACCACTTACAACAAAATTACTGATCTCATCAAAGCTGATTGCGTGAAAGTGAGGGTCACTGTTTGGTTGTATATTTTCTGCACCACAGATTCCGGCATATGCCTGGATAGTTGTACCACTTCCGGGTTCGTACTTGGTACTGGTAGGAGATGAACCACAACCTGCCATAGAATGGTTACCTCCAAACTGATGTCCTATTTCATGTGCTACATAATCTATATCATATGCATCTCCTGTTGGAGAAGGGCTACCTGTAATACCCCTGGCCTTAGAACTACCACATGGAGAATTTAATTGTGCAAGTCCGCCACCACCTGTACTAAAAGTATGACCTATATCATAGTTATTAAACCCGATATTAGCATCAATTACAGTCTGACTTTCGTTTATTAAAATATTGGCATTATTATTACCAGTAAAAGGATCAGTTGCGGCATTCAGAAATTCCACAGCACTATTTGTAGCTACTAAAATCATTCTAATAGCAACTTCTTTTTCGTACACACCTACTACTCTATTTACAGTAGTGACAATAGCAGAATGCAAAATGGCAGGATTAGTACCTGCTGCTACACCTGGGGCTTGTGCATATTCTCCTGTACAAGCGACCGCCAATCTGTAAGTCCTCAAAGTAGTGCCGAGACAAGCTGCCTGAATTTTAGCAGCAGTTGCGGGTGCAGAAGTATTCATATTATTAGTAACATCACAAAGCCAGTCTTCACCAGACCTTAGATCAGTACGGTAATAACTGATATAATTAGTTTCATTGTCCATGGCATAAGGATCTATATAATAAGTTCCTTTACTATTGGATGAAAGTACCTGTGCATGAAACCCCCTCAACGTGTAATCAAACCGAATTGTAGCATATGGATCACTTATCCCCTGACCTGTAAAAGTTTTAATATCTGGAAACCTTTGCTCTAATCCAGCTTCCTGAATACTACTTTCCCAAACATGGAAAGTACCTATACTACCATCAGGCATTGGCAAGGCCAGAACTGGAGCCTGATCTCTTTGTAAACCTGGAGATTCTTTTGGAAGTGACCACAGGAAAGATTTAAGTTGACTATTGTCAACTTTCAATACCTCATATTTTTGAGGCACAATTACTCTTTTTGCTGCTTGCGTTGGTATAGATCTTTCAGATACTACCGAAAAGTAATTCTTTTGGGCACGTACTGAAAACGAAACTAAAGCAAAAAACAAAATGGAAAAAAACGACTTGTAAAATTTTTTCATATTGATTTTTTATAAATTTTTCGCTAAAATAACTTTTTTAAATTGAATTTAAGCATTTCTCCCTTCTTATTACACTGACACATTAAAATCCCTCAAAGCATCATTTAAACTTGTTTTCAGGTCAGTACTTGGTTTTCTTTTCCCAATAATTAATGCACATCCAACACCATACTCTCCTGCAGGAAATTGCTTATTGTATGTGCCAGGAATAACTACAGATCTTGCCGGAACAACACCCTTCATTTCCTCTGGTTCTGAACCGCTTACGTCTATGATTTTTGTACTTTGTGTCAGCACTACATTGGCACCAAGTACAGCTTCTTTTTCTACTTTTACTCCTTCTACTACTATACAACGGCTTCCTATAAAACATCCATCTTCTATTATAACCGGACTTGCCTGCAAAGGTTCAAGGACTCCCCCGATGCCAACACCGCCACTTAAATGTACATTTTTCCCGATTTGAGCGCAGCTACCAACGGTTGCCCAGGTATCTACCATAGTTCCTTCATCTACAAAAGCACCAATATTTACATAACTCGGCATAAGCACTACATTCCGCCCAAGAAAGGCGCCATACCTGGCAACAGCATGAGGAACCGCACGGACACCAAGTGATTTATAATCCTGCTTCAATTTCATTTTGTCATAAAATTCAAATGGTGGTAAAGTATAAGTTTCCATTTGCTGAATGCCGAAGTATAATAAAATCGCTTGCTTTACCCATTCGTTTACCTGCCAGCCATCAGCCGTTGGTTCTGCAGTTCTGTAGCTTCCTTTGTCTACACCTTCTATAGTTTCTTTTACTGCAGTTACATATTTTTCATCTTTCAGCAGCTCACGATTGGCAAATACTTCCTGTATTAGTTCCTTGTGTGTCATTTTTATTTTTTTTTGTGCAAAGGTAAGGAGGGATTATGGTTCATGGGAAATGGTTCATGGTTCATGGGGTGAGGTTTGAGGGATGAGGGATGATTGTTCGAGGGATGAGAGATGAGGGATGAGGGTTGAGGGTTGATAATTGTCTAAAGGTCTATTGTCTTTTTCAGGGGTTGAGAATTTGTCTATCGTCTAAAGGTCTATCGTCTATCGTCTTTTTCGTGGGTTGAGAATTTGTCTATCGTCTAAAGGTCTATCGTCTATCGTCTTTTTCAGGGGTTGAGAATTTGTCTATCGTCTAAAGGTCTATCGTCTTATTCGGGGGTTGAGGGTTTTTCTATTGTCTAATGGTTTTTCGTCTATCGTCTTTTTCAGGTTTATCGGAAAATACAGCCGGTCGTCTGTAGAGACTTTTCACTATTAGTTTTCAACTATTAACTTATTAAGTGTTACAACTCACCAAACTTTTATGAAATGCTACCTAACTTTGCTTTCTTGCACAACAGTAAAATAAATATCCTTATCCGCATGCCGAACTGGCTGGGAGATATCGTAATGGCTACAGCTTTAATTAATGCAGTGAATGAAACTTATCCTACTGCCAATGTGGACCTGATCATAAAAAAAGGATTTGATTTTTTTACAGATTTTCTTCCCACACATAATGAGGCTTTTGTCTTTGACAAAAAAAAATATGGAGGAGCACAGGGTGCCTTAAAATTCGGAAGAGCATTCAAATCAAAAAAATATGACCTTTTCTTTTGCCTGCCCAATTCTTTTTCTTCTGCCCTGATGGCGTATGGAACCAAAGCAAAAAATAGAATAGGATATGGAAATGAATTAAGGAATGTACTGCTGACAAATTCCATCAAAAAAACCGAAGGATTTCACCGGGTAGAAGAATATGTTCACCTGCTGGAAGATTTTACAGGAAAAAAAGTGCCGAAGTATGTTTCTCTAAAAAAAGAAGGTTTACACCCTAAAAACTATGTGGTTGTCAATATAAACAGTGAAGCCGACAGCCGCAGACTTCCAACAGAAAAAGCTGTTTCGCTGATCAATAAACTCAGGACATCAATAAATGAAGAAATAATATTAATAGGTAGTCCGGCAGAAAAAACTTTTGTAACCCGTGTGTATAATCAACTTGAAGATATCACAGGTATAAAAAATATGGCTGGCGAAACGACAATGCCTGAATTAATGGATATACTTGGCCAGGCATCTCTGTTGCTCACGACTGACAGCGGTCCTGCTCATGTTGCTAATGCTTTGTCAGTAAAAACCATAGTGCTTTTTGGTGCCGGCAATGAAAATAATACAGCACCCTATAACAAGGATTTTGCACAAGTTATCCGCCTCGGGCAACTTCCCTGCGAACCCTGTTTAAAAAACGAATGCAAACTTTACGAACAACCCGAATGCCTGCTTCAGTTAAATGAAGATATGATATGTCTACAGGTGGTGCGTTCCTTACAATATATTCATGAAACAATTTGA
>JBBQYS010000190.1:0-4566 GCA_038208485.1 Chitinophagales bacterium | reverse complement strand
TCTACATACATGCCACTTACCTGGCACGCCGCTATATGCTGGCGCATTTGCACTGCCATACTTGTTTTTTCATCTTGCATTACGCAAAGATGATAGAGCCGAGCGGCTATTCAAATATGGGGTTGGTAGAATGGATACGTTTAAGCAGTAATCTTTTATTATCGTCAGGTAATAACTGCTAGTGCAAACTTTATTTGCTTAGCGGCAAATTTCACAAAGCTTAGTTGAATGGAGGATAGAGTTTGACAAGGTAAGGGCTGCCAAATAACGTGAATATGGTTATTCATTACTACAAAAGCATTCAACTCTATCCGTTTATTCTCCACCATAAAATTCAAACTGTCAGTGATTATGTTCTTATATCTATCAGTTGCTAATAATGGTAGCCAATTTCTGACAGAAGCAGTAAAGTATTGTGGCCATTCTGTAGGAAAGGGAAAGTTCATCAACCAATGCAAGAAATAATTAGTGAGGTTATAATGGTTGGGGCGCAGGTGAAAACACCGGCACCGGCGTGAAAATTTTCATATCGCCCACATACTTTAAGGCCAGGTGTTTCACCTGCCGACAAAACTATTTTAAAAAAAGTGAATAATTGAACGGTGCCAAAGTGTTGTTGGTAAGGCAGCTGCACAATATCAGCACTCAACACCAAGAACGGCGGTAAAATATCACTCAATGCTTTTGCTTCATCGCCGGAAAGATTGGTATTAAAATCCTGTCTGCCAGAGAGTATTTCCTGTGCAATATTTGTCAAGTTGTCCAACTCGATCTTGGTGGCTCCGTTATTTGTTTTGGAAACTATGTGCTCAAACTCTAATGCTGCCATGCGTCTTTTGCCGATAAAGCTTAGCAGTTCTACCGGGTTCATTCTGTCGGTAGGGCGGCCATTTCTTGAAAGCCAGGCATTAATCAGGCTGTTACCATATTTATCCGGTAATACATCGGCCATTAAGTCGGGTAAGCCTTTAAATGTAGTTGTGCCTCTTAATTCAGGAAAAGAAAATACCCTTTTGCTGCATCGCCAATCGGCATTTTTAATGGTGATAAATCCCCCTGGTTAGTAAGAAATGACGATTCAAATTCAAAAGAAGCCAACTCTTTATCCATATTCCACGCAATGGCTCCAACCCGTTTGTTCCAGATGTTGATGAATGCTGTTGCTATCATTACCAGTCGTTTTTAGGTTTTTCAATTGGGGTGGCTTTTTATTGCTTGCCCTCTGCCGCTTTTTATGGTCAATTTTAGCCAATTGCAGTGGACTGAGCTTTATGCTTTTGAAAGAATAAGTTAAGTAACAAAATGTGGTTATTGGTCATCCAGTGTTTTGTATTTACTGAGATAGTGGTACATTTTTAGGCATCAAAACAAATTCCAATAGTTTCCAGGTAGTTAACCTATGAAACCTTTAAAACCCATGAACCTTTTGAACCCTTTTAGAAGTGTATCTATTAATAAACAGCTATAAAGCTGTTACCTTTTATTAATCTGACTACATATAGTATAAAATAGTTAACGGAATTTGCACCTTGGAAACAAATCCTGTTGCGTCTCTTATAAGTATTTAGTACTGATATTAATTATACCCTGATCAAAATTAATATCTGTGCTAAATGCCCTCAGTTCGCTGGCAGATTTCTCTCATCATATTATCCATTATCATAAATAAAAACACATGCTCAAACATTTATTGTTCACATTCATCCTCTTTTTTTCAGCAGCACGGCAGCTTCATGCTCAAATTTCTTTAACACCTACATCAAATACAGCAACCATTACATCCAAGCTGCAGGGCACCGGAGTTACAATTAGCAATCTGGTAATCGGAGGCGACCCCCTCCTTACAACTGCTATTGCAGTATTTACCGGAGGGCAGACAAATATGTCAAACCCTAATATCAAAATCGCTTCCGGCATTTTACTTACCACAGGTTTGGCCACTGATATAAACGGTAGTACAAACGCCATTAAAGGCCCGAATAACCACGCCACAGCTACCTTTACCGGAGATGACGCCGGCTTTGCCGATAATGATCTCGCAGTTATTAATAGTCTTGGCAGTTACGATGTTAAGATCCTTACATTCGATATCATCCCTAATAGTAATGTATTAAGCGGCACCTTTGTTTTTGGATCTGAGGAATACCCGGTATACGTCGGGTCGGAATACAACGATGCATCTGCAATAATAATTGACGGGCCAGGCATTATAAGTAATGGAGCCTACAGCGACCTCGATGCTAATCCTTTAACTCCTTCTCGCAACCTTGCGGTACTTCCCTACGGAAACCCCATCGCAATAAATGAAATAAATGGAGGTGTTGCCGGTGGTAGTGCTGATGGAACTCCCTTTAGTACTTCCAATACTGCATTTTATATAAGAAACTATCCCAACACCGGAGACGCAACTGCTGATGGCAGCGGGGGAGTAAATGCAGCCACACAGTTTGCCAACCTTCAATCGAATGGTTTTACAACGCCACTTACATTCAGGGTTCCTGTTATAGCAGGCCAAACCTATAAAATTAAAATAGTGATAGGTGATATAGGTGATGGATCTTTGGATTCAGGACTTTTTTTGGATGTATTTTCTTCTGTTCCGGCAGACTTTGGTGATCTGCCATCCAGCTACACAACTTTAAGCCAGGATAATATTTCGCCAACAGGCAGTATAGTTTTGCAGCAGTCTGCCAGTCATATAATTGCCATCCCAGGTAATTTATATATCGGCAGTGCCGCACCTGATGGTGAATTTAACGGACAGCCAGACAATAATGCGGAGGGCGATCTCGGAGATGAAGGTGGAGTAACCACATCCGTTCTTACAGACAATTCTACCTCTTTAACAGTAACAGTACCTTACGTAAATTCAACGGGAGGGTCAGTTAACCTTGCTGGATGGGTTGACTGGAACAGAAATGATTCATTTGAGACCTCTGAAGGAGTTATTTCAACGGTGCCGGCAGGTTCTGGAAATGCAACGCTCATTTTTACAAATGGCTTACCTGTTTCACAAAGCGGCAACTATTTTATGCGCCTTCGGATAAGTTCTGCATCGATCACTACAGCAGATTTTGCCGGGGTATTGCCAGATGGCGAAGTTGAGGATTATGCCGTTACATTGACTACAGTGCTTCCATTACAGCTTATAAGTTTTAATGCCCTGAAAATGGAAAAAGCAGCATGGTTAAAATGGGTTACTACCGTGGAAAAAAGCACTTCCCATTTTGTGGTACAACGCAGTGTAGATAATGCAGTCTGGTCAGATAAAAATAATATACCTGCTGCTGGAAATAGCTCTATTGAAATTAATTATTCTGCAAAAGATATGAATCCCGCTATGGGCCTAAATTTTTACCGTCTTAAAATGGTAGATATTAATGGGTCTGCTACTTACAGCGAGATACGTTCTCTTGATTTTTCAAACAAAAAAGAAAGGATAACTATTTTTCCAAATCCGGCGCATAATAGAACAATGCTTTTATTCAATGAAAGCAGTCTTTATCCGGTATCGGTCAGAATATTTAGTAACACAGGAATGTTGTTACAAAGACATATTTTAAAAGCAGGCATTAAGCAGTATGAATTACGTGTTGATGCATTATCAGCGGGGGTCTACCTGGTGGAAGTAAAAGGTAACGAAGTAGATATAAAGTTGAAATTACTGGTGCAGTAAGTTAATCGCAACTGGCTCCTAAACCCGGACTGGCTTTATATTGGCGTAATTTTCTAAATCAGTTTTGACCGGCAATGAGAAATCGTTGCCGGTTTTTTTCTTCCCGGCAACGTCTCCCCTCTGGTACGTGTCTGCACGTACCATTCCTATAATTAAACTTTATAAATGCAAGTCTCTCAGCCGGGGTACGGATACTTTCAATTACGAACCTGCGTATTCTTTTCCTATGTATCTTGTAACCCAGGGCAACATATAAAACCAATAGGCGCTCCACTCCATAGAAAGGAGTATAAAGATATTGCTCATAATTTCCGCATCAGCTCCAGGTTTTCTTCACTCTCAGGCACACCCTTGTAGTATAAGCGCTGCGACAAACGCCCAGCAGCTCACTGGTCAATATCTTAAGCAGGATAACCACATCCTGCGGCCGCATTCCGTTATGAGATTTCATATTGCGAGTCAGTACCCTCTTGTTAATATATGGTTAGTTCTTTGAAAATATTGCTGGATAAGGGTTTCAGAGTTTTTTAATTTCAAACGATTTGAAATAATTTCGACTTTTTGATTTACAATTTCTTGTAAATCAGTCAGGTATGAATCAAGGTAAATATGTTTTTGCTCAATTAATTGAATTTTTAAACCCCAATGATTTTATTCGTTGTGTGGCCAAATACAAGGGAAACTATAAAGTAAAAACATTTACCTGTTGGCATCAATTTCTTTACATGATGTTTGGTCAATTATCTAACCGTGATAGCCTAAGTGATTTAATTACTTGTCTTCAATCCCAACAAAATAAATCATATCATCTTGGTATGGGTAAAGGAACATCGAAAGCAAATCTTGCTAAGGCAAACGAAAAAAGAGATTACAGAATCTATGAAGACTTT
>JBBQYS010000189.1:0-4658 GCA_038208485.1 Chitinophagales bacterium | reverse complement strand
AGAACCATAAGCACCGCTTAATATTTCATCTTTACTAAAGAAACCTGAAAAGCCGGGAATACCTGCAATAGCAATACAACCTATAAAGAATGTGATACTTGTGATCTTCATGTGTTTATGCAGTCCACCCATTTTCCTGATATCCTGTTCTCCGCCCATAGCATGGATGACAGAACCACTACCCAGGAATAATAAAGCTTTAAAAAACGCATGAGTGATCACATGAAAAACAGCAGCTACATAATGACCGGTTCCTAATGCAATAAACATAAACCCAAGCTGACTTACCGTAGAGTATGCAAGTACTTTCTTGATATCATTCTGCCTGATGGCAATTGCAGCAGCAACAAGTGCAGTAGCCAATCCAACAAGTGCAATTACATTTTGAGTAATTGGGGCAAGATTGTATAATACATTACTACGTGCTATCATGTAGATTCCTGCAGTAACCATCGTAGCAGCATGTATAAGCGCACTCACCGGTGTGGGGCCAGCCATCGCATCCGGAAGCCAGGTGAATAAAGGTATCTGTGCACTTTTACCAGTAGCTCCAACAAACAGCAGCATCGTAATTCCTGTAATATCTGTTGTTGAAAGTTTTGCAAGATTAGCTGCAGCAAAAACTTCGTTGTAATTAGTAGTGTCCAATTTTGCGATCAGCCAAAAAACTGCCAGCAGAAAACCAAGGTCACCAATTCGGTTCATCACAAAAGCTTTTTTAGCAGCGTTTGTAAATGAAACATTTTTATACCAGTACCCAATCAATAAATAAGAACAAAGACCTACACCTTCCCATCCGGCAAACATGACCACAAAATTTCCTCCCATCACCAGGATGAGCATACTGAAAACGAAGAGATTGAGGTAAGCAAAATATTTTGCAAAGTCTTTCCCATCTTCTTCCTTCATATAGGAAGCAGAATATACATGTATAAGAAAACCAACGCCGGTAATGATGAGCAGGAAAATGCTGCTCAGTTGATCTACCTGGAAATTTAATGGAAGAGAAAAGCCTTCTACCTGTATGATCTTGAAATATTCTACCAAAAACGTTTGACCGGATTTTACTTCAAGAAAACAAAGAAGGCTGATGATAAATGATGCCAATATCACCAGGCTGCCTATGGCACCACTGAGGGTCTTTGACAAAGAATTTCTGAATATCCCATTGATGAGGAAACCTACCAAAGGCAGGATGGGTATAAGCCAGAGTAAAGAAGCAATATTAGTCATGTATGTTTCTTATCGTTTTTTGTTGTCTCCCGCTAAAGCGAAACAAGCCATTTAATTCACTTTTAAAAAACTATTCTTGTAAGATTAGTTTGTATTCTATTCGGGTGCATTCCGTTCCTGATTTCGGTCGGTGAGGACACCGACCGAGGCTGTGCCGTGGTTTGTATTTTCAACAAACCACTTGTTGCTGCGACAATTGAAATACACCCTTCTTTTCAAATCCTGAGGCTATGCCGTGGTTTGTGTCTTCACAAACCCCTTCATGCTACGACAATTTGAATTACACCCTTCTTTTCAAATCAATATTAAAAAGGCCATATTATATGACCATTTCTTTTCTTAATGCTTCAACCTGTTCAGGAATGTCACATCTATATTATGGATGTTCCTGTACATCATCACAATTATGGCCAGTCCAACACTTACTTCTGCTGCAGCCACTATCATGATGAAAAATACGAAGATCTGTGCATCACTAGCATAGGTTAAAGATATCTTAGCAGCCGGGCTTGCACTATGCATTTTACTAAATGCAACCAGCAACACATTTACCGCATTTAACATCAGCTCCACACACATAAAAATAATGATCGCATTCCTGCGCACTAATACACCTATGATCCCAATGGTAAAGAGGGTCAGTGAAAATGCTATGTATAACTTTATATCCATTTTTTATAATTGTACATATAGACCTACACCAAGTGTTTCACTTGCCGGCCTTACAGATAATATGTCTTTGATCGTTTTCCTGGCTATTCCATTAAAAATATCCACGGCTTTATAAGACGCTGCTTTGGTTAGCAATTTTGTAATTACACCAGTAGCAATTGAACCAACTGCCGGATATAATAAAACTTTTACATTAGGGTCATTAAAGTTTTTGGTAGCTGTAAATCCTTTGACAGCACCTATTACCGTTACTACAGTCCCGGCTGCACCAAGAATCTTAAAAACCACCAACCCGGTTTTGTATGTTTTATACATACCCATGATTTTGTCTACTCCTTTGGTGTCAAATACCTCCCCGAGAATGTTTACACCTTTCAATTTTTCTCCCAATAATCCTACAGTGTTTATTTGGTAGTTTCCAAGTTTAAATACAGGATTAAATCCTTTTTCTACTTTTAATAATTTTGTTTTACCCAGGATATCCTCCAGTTTAAAATTCTGCAGGTCTTCAAGTTTGATCTGCGCCTGTACATTTACTGCAGCTGTGCAAATGCCAATGAAGAAAAAACAAAGCAGGATTCTTTTTGAGTTTTTCATGTTTTAATTTTTTTTACCAATAATGACAGCACCAATCATGGCACTTAAAAATAAGACACTACTTAACTCAAAAGGCAATATATAAGTGGAAAACAATGTTCTTCCCAGCTTTTTTATAAGACCACTATCCCCGGTCTTCATTAGTAAAGGATGAGGATCTAAATGTGTCATCAATGTACTCAATAGGATAAGGAGCAGACAGCCCCCGGATATTATTCCTATAAAATGTAACCGATAATTTTTTTTGGGTTCTGAATCTACGTTCAGGTTCATGAGCATCACCACAAACAGGAAAAGTACCATAATGGCGCCTGCGTAAACAATAATATTTACTACTGCCAGGAACTGGGCATTCATTAAGATATAATGACCGCTGATAGCAAAGAAAACAACGATGAGCCAGAGGATACTTTTTACAGGGTTGCTACTGATCAACATCATAATAGCAGACCCGATGGCCATGAGAGATAAGAGAATAAAAACGATCAACGTGTTCATGCAGGTTCTTAGTTTGTAATTGCTTTGTTTGCTTTATTACCCAATGCTTTTTTATAAGCTTCAGGTTCTGTAACCGGGTGAGGTATCAGCAGATCTTCTTTATCATAAATAAACTGGCTGCGTTTATAATCTGCCGGTGTAAATGTTTCACTCAGGTAGATGGCGTCTTTGGGACAAGCCTCTTCGCACAATCCACAAAAAATACAACGCAGCATATTGATCTCATACTTGGCGGCATATTTTTCTTCACGATAAAGATGCAACTCATCATCCTGCCGCTCTGCAGCTTCCATTGTAATAGCCTCTGCCGGACAAGCCACAGCACAAAGACCACAGGCCGTACAATTTTCTCTTCCTTCTTCATCTCTGTTCAAAACCTGTAGTCCACGAAAAACAGGGCTGAACGGACGTTTTTCTTCCGGGTATTGTATTGTAGGATTTTTTTTGAAAATATGACTGAATGTGATGATCATCCCTTTAATAATAGCGGGCAGGTAAAGCTTCTCCCATATTGTCATGGGCTTTCTGTCTACCTGCTTTACTCTGTTTGTTAATGCCTGCATAATTAATGGTTGCAAAAATAGGGTTTCTATTTTTTTATTTATTTATTAAAAAAATACAAGATCACTCCGCCCGTAACCAGCATATTAAATAATGCCAGCGGGATTAAGATTCTCCAGCCAAGGTGCATCAGCTGATCATAACGAAACCTCGGAATGGTCCAGCGTACCCACATGAATAGGAAAATAAAGAATACAACTTTAGCCATCAGTGCTACCAGGCCAAGTAAGGTCAGCCAGTTGCCCCAATCAGCATGCGCAGCTTCGTTAAAGAAGGGAATATCATACCCACCAAAATAAAGTGTAGACATGATCACACTGCTGATGAACATATTGATGTACTCAGAAAATAAATAGAAACCAAGCTTCATAGAGGAATACTCCGTATGATACCCACCGATAAGCTCATTCTCTGCTTCCGGAAGATCAAAAGGTGTACGGTTACACTCTGCAAAAGAACAGATCAGGAATATAAAAAAGCCCAGTGGCTGATAAAAAACATTCCACATGCCGGTTTGTTGTTGTACCACCATTTCTTTCAGGCTCAGTGTGCCGGTAACCATTATCAAAGCGATTAACGCAATACCCATTGCCAGTTCGTAACTGATGATCTGTGATGCTGCCCTTAGCCCTCCTAATAAGGAGAACTTATTGTTACTTGCCCAGCTTCCTATCATGATACCATAAACACCAAGACTTAATACACCAAATACATACAAAATTCCGATGTTGATATCTGCAATTTGTAAAGAAACTGTTCTACCGAAAAAATTAATGGTATCGCCCCAGGGTATCACAGCACTGGTCATAATGGCTGTAAGCATTGCCAGTGCGGGGCCCATGATAAATAATGCTTTGGATGAAAAATTTGGTACGATCTCCTCTTTAAAGAAAAGCTTCATACCATCTGCCAAAGGCTGAAAAATTCCGCCTGGCCCCGCCCTGTTTGGTCCCGGACTGTCTTGTAACAAGGCCGCAACTTTACGCTCTGCAAATGTTGTATACATAGCTATTCCCAGGGAGGACATCACCACAACAAGGATGAGGATGAATTTCTCGAGAATTATTGCGTAATCAATTAATAATGGGGTCATGTAA
>JBBQYS010000188.1:0-4782 GCA_038208485.1 Chitinophagales bacterium | reverse complement strand
ATTGCTGGATGAACCAACTACGAATTTAGATAGCGCCGGCGTGGATTGTTATCTTTCTCTTATAGAAAAATATACCTCAGATAGATTGGTAATTGTTTGTAGCAATGATGAAAGGGAGTATGGGTTTTGTAATGCAATAGTTGATATTCGGGAGTACAAATAGGATTTGTTTTGCCTGCAGCAAAAGTTCTTAGCCACAGATTGCTCAGATTTTCACTGATATGTTTTGCCTGCGGCAAAAAGTGTTGTCCACGAATTACACGAATTTTCACGAATTAATTTCCGCCACAGATTGCACTGATTTCCACTGATATGTTTGCCTGCGGCAAAAAGGTTTGTCCACGAATTACACGAATTTTCACGAATTGATTTGAGCCTTAGATTACGCTGATTTCCACTGATATGTTTGCCTGCGGCAATAAGGGTTTGTCCACGAATTGCACAAATTTCCACGGATTACTTTTAGCCACAGATTGCATGGATTTCCCCTGATATGTTTTGCCTGCGGCAAAAAGTGTTGTCCACTAATTGCACGAATTTCCACGAATTACTTTTAGCCACAGATTGCGCTGATTTCCACTGATATGTTTTGCCTGCGGCAAAAAGGTTTGTCCACTAATTGCACGAATTATATCTATATAGTATTCTATCTGTCACCCCTCTCCTTGGAGAGGGGACGGGGGTGAGGTGGTCACCCCTCATTCCTTGGAGATGTCCAATCCTGGTTTATCGGGAGGGACGGGGAGAGGCCAATGCCTTCTCATACAATTTTATCCAATCTTCTACTGTCATTTTCTGCACTAATTCTCCAACAAGATCGTAAGGTATATTCTCCGGTTTTTTGAAACGGATACAGCTTTTGCCCATATCCAGTTTTGTGGAAACATGTTTCGGATATTCACTTTCAAACCACTGCAGCAAGTTATTATCCATGTAAATGCCCATGTGGTAAACAGCTATGAAATTCTTTTGCGAAGCTATATTTAAAAAAGGCAGTGGTAATGCCGGATTGCAATGATAACCTGCAGGATAAGTTTTGTGCGGAACTACATAACCGATCATACCATAACTCATGGTCTCAACAAAACCTTTTGGAATGTTCTTTTTGATAATCTTCCTTAGTTTTTCCATAGCATCTTTCCTGTAAACAGGAAGATTTGCTATGTATTCATCAACGGTTATAGCTTCAGAGGTCATGATAAATCTTGTTTTATTTCTTTAAAAGTAAAAGATAAGATTATATATTCCTAAATCCCCCATTTCAACGGCACTGCAACCTTTATACTAAAATTCCTGCCCGGGTTATAAATACCTATTCTTCCCGTTGCCGGGTTTTCCGGGCCATATTTTAACCTGCTCAGGTGGTTTTGGTAAGCTTTGTCAGTAATATTTAATGCGCCGAAATTTATCGAGAAAATTGTTTTCCCTTTTGCATTTACGATCTCTGATCCTATACCGGCATTTAGCAGGCTGTAACCCGGCGTATTTGTTTCTGTACCAAATGCTGTGAATGCATTGTTCTGATTAAAAGTATTATCCAGTTCCAGCTTTGCATAAAAGTTTTTTAGGTGTGCGCCTGGAGCTGCCAGGTTTGCACGCAGTTCTGTAATCAGTCTTGGCGCCGGAATATAAGGCAGGTTCCTTGTTCCTTCTATTCCTTCTTTAAATTTTCCTGAAACAATTGAAAAAGTATTTTGAAAATGCAACCAATGAATTGGATGCGGGTGAATGTCCAGGCTTATTTCTCCACCGGCAAGCGTAGCCTTCCGGGAATCGAATTGGAAAGCATTTAAATCATCGCCATCTACAGTGACAGTACTGTCAGCACCGGTAGACGTTTGTAGTTTTCTGTAAAAAATAAAATTGTCGAAAGCATTTATATAACCGGCAATATTCAATGAAAAATGTTCATTGTTCATTTCTACTGCTGCATCTAATTGTGTGCTGGTCTCGCTTTTCAGGTTATTGTCTCCATACTCATAGCGATTGGTTCCTTCGTGGGCCCCATTGCTGGCCAGCTCAGGTATGCTTGGTGCCCGGAAAGCACGGGCCACATTTAGCTTGAAGTTTACGTTCCTGGTTGCCTGGTAGGCAAAGCCTGCACTTCCGCTAAAATTGTCAAATGATTTATCAAAAGCGGCACCTTTTATAGAAGTACCATCTTTTAAACTCTCTGCTTTCAGGGTGCGGTTATCAAATCTTGCACCGCCGCTGAGCGTTAGTTTTTTCCAGTCTTTTTGCAGGAATACAAAACCGCCCAGGTCACTGGAAGTGTAATCCGGTATCAGTTGCTCTTCGCCACGATTGGTATTTTGCTGCACCATTCCATTGATGCCGATGGACGGTTTTAATCCATTCTTTTCTTTAAAGTTGAACTTTGCTGTGTAGGTCACAGTCTGCAGGTCAAAAAATAAAGCTCTTTCTTCGGGATCATCTATGTTCCCAAATTCTTCCCGGCGGTTGCGCTGGTAGCCTACATTTAATGCAAGGGCGTTTTTGCCAATATTAAAATTATTATCGCTGGCTA
This sequence comes from Chitinophagales bacterium, assembly GCA_038208485.1. Lineage (GTDB taxonomy): Bacteria > Bacteroidota > Bacteroidia > Chitinophagales > Chitinophagaceae > Ferruginibacter. Next base: position 2,255 of record JBBQYS010000188.1, on the reverse strand, counting down.
TTTTATAATGCCTGATCTGCTGGTATGGGAAGCCCGGTAAGGTGGAGTTGAAATCATCCTTAGTGGCGATTGTTTCTCCACCACCTGCAACAGGTTTTAAAAAATTTCCCTCTGCATCTCTTTCCCCTTCTATTAGTCCGGCCTTGAGGTCAAAATTGCTATAGATCAAATGGCTGTATCCCCATGATCCGTTTAGCCCCGCATAACCACCAAAATTATTGTTCCTGAATTTAGAATTATACACCGGCCCATCGTAAAAGTTCCGATAGTCTGCTGAGGCTTTGCTGCTACCATAAAGGTTCCAGTTAAAACCGTTTTTGTTGGCTGCAATATTTGCATATACATTCCTGAGCCTACTGTTGGTCTGGTATTCTGATCCGACATTTGCCTGCAAAGTATTTGCCTGCACCGGCACATTCGTAATGATATTAATCACACCTGCCATGGCATCGCTACCGTAGATCAGTGAAGCAGGACCTTTTAGTATTTCTATTTTACTCACGCTGTTGTCATCTATTTCTATTCCATGCTCATCTCCCCATTGCTGTCCTTCCTGCCTTACGCCATCATTTACAGTAAGTACACGGTTGTATCCAAGACCCCTGATAAAAGGTTTGCTGATAGCCGGTCCTGTACTCACGGCTGTTACTCCTGGTTGTTTGGCCAGGGCATCTATAATGTTAGAAGCTGTGTTCTGCTGCAGGTCTGCTTTGCGTACCACAGAAACCTGGAAAGGCATTTTCTTGATGGTGGAAGATGTACTCACACCGGTTACTACCACAGCATTATTTTCTATGATCGCTTCAGAGAGCGTGAAATTCTTCTCTGTGTTTTCTGTTACAAATACCTTTTCTGCAATAGATGTAAATCCAATATGGCTTACCTCTATCAGGTGACTGCCTTCGCTCAGGTTATCGATCGTATAATTTCCGTTGATATCGCTACCTGTACCGGTTTTTGCATCTGCCAGGTAGATGGTTGCACCGCTCACCGGTCTGCCGGCATCATCTGTCACTTTTCCGGTCAGAGAGCCTTTCAGTATGCCAGGCGCACCTGCAAAACAGAAAGAAAAAAGAAAACCTGAAACCACACATAATATTAACTTCTGCATATCCGAAATTTGTATTTTTGAAACAATGTTGCAAAAATATTTCTTTATTTCTGTAATTCATCCTTTTAACAAAAATAATTTCCTGAAAAAGCCGTTTAATATTCGCAACCTTGTAAAGTCCTAAAAATTTATAAGCTGGGCATGGTTGTTATTCATTAAATTTGATTCTTAAAAAAATTAAAAAGCTAATTATGAAGTTTATTTTACCTGTTTGTATAGGTTTTGCACTTTTATTCAGTTCCTGCCAAAAAGAGTTTATTGATGAATCCGGAGCAACTGCCGGCGGTGGAAGTTCTGCTACTGCTTGTAAGGATTGCCTGTATTTTCCTACCTGCAATAATTCTGTGTACACATATAAAGATTCTTCTGCAGGTGCTGCACCCACTACTACTACTACAGATACTCTGCGGTTTCTAAAAGACACTCTTATAAATGCGCTCACTTTCAGAAAAGTACGGCAGGGAAACAGTGCACAGGTTCCCTTTTTTATAAATTGTACCAATGGGGTGGTAAAAAATATCACCTATAATGGCGTAAGTGTAGGTGGTACTACCTTACAGAAAGTAGAGATCATCGTTTTAAAATATAATGAAGCCCTAAATGCACAGTGGACAGATACGCTTAATATACAAGGACAGCAGGCATTGTATAAATCTACCCTTAAGGAGAAAAACATTTCATATACCGTAGCCGGAAGAGTTTATCCTGATGTGATGCATGTATCTACCGTACTTGGTCAGAATGTACCTATCATAGGATTCACAGCTTTAGCTACCACGGAATACTATTTTGCCAAAGGAGTTGGCCTGATAGAATCTAAAACCATCAATAACCTCAGCGGCGACCTGGTTTTAAAGCGTTCACTCCAAAGCTTTTTTATTCCTTAATCACAGTTTTAAAAAAATCTATTCATAAAAAAAGCCCCGGATTCTATAAGAACCCGGGGCTTTTTCTTTTATGTTCGTACAAAAAAGTAAAAATTAAAAATCGAAGATCCCGCAAGGCGGGAGTAAAAAACCGAAAACGCCAGGGATGGCGGAAAAATTCACTGCTTTATTTCTGAACCAAAAATTAATTTTCGCCAATATCATACCTTCCACTTTCAACAGCCCTCAACAACCCTTCAAACCCTCCAAACGCTTAC
>JBBQYS010000187.1:0-4821 GCA_038208485.1 Chitinophagales bacterium | reverse complement strand
GAGATCGGAAGACTTGGCAGTACATAGTACTGAGTACATAGTACTTAGACTTTAGACCTGGGGACGATAGACCGGAAGACTTGGCAGTACTTAGTACTGAGTACATAGTACTTAGACTTTAGACCTGGAGATGAGAGACTCAGGACGCTTAAAACCACAAGAATATAAGAAACAGTATTCAGGAAGTGGATCATATTATCCTCCATCCATCGGTATAATTCTGTGTTATCTGTGTCCAAAATTCCTTCGTGCAAATTTGTGCAATTCGTGGACAACCCTTTTGCCGCAGGCAAATATCTGTGCCAATCCGTACTATCTGTGGCTGCCCCTATGCCGCAGGCATATCCCTACTTCAGTAGCCCCTCCGGCACCGCCTTCTCCAACAAATATTTATAAATAAAAGAAGTCTTCAGGTTGTCAAAATGCTTTCTTTTATCACCCGTCCATCCATGCCTGCCTGAGCTGTATGTCATGTATTCAAAATTCTTTTTATTGTCCTGCAGGGCAGAAGTTAGTGCAATAGAATTTTCCAGGTGCACATTATCATCCATGATACCATGTACGATCTGCAACATGCCTTTGTATTTGCTTACATAGGGCAATACACTGCTGGTTTTATATCCTTCAGGGTTATTCAGTGGAGTACCCATATATCGTTCTGTGTAATGTGAATCGTACAATCGCCAGTCGGTTACACTCCCACCTGCCATACCGTAAGGAAATACATCTGCTGCATAAGTAGTGGCATAGCAACTCATGTAACCGCCATAACTAAAACCTGTAATACAAACCCTGGCAGGATCAGCCTGGGCGCTGTCTATCAGCCATTTTACCATTGTTGTATAATCTTTTATTTCCCAATAGCCCAGGTTATGGTACATGTAATTCACGCCTTCTTTTCCAAAATGTCCGCTTGCCCTGTGGTCCATCACCACCTGTATCATCCCTTCTTTGGCATACCATTGCTGTGCTCCGCTAAATGACCAGCTGTCCCAGGCCGTACCAGCATCAGGTCCTCCATAAATACTTACCAGCACAGGATATTTTTTATTTTTATCCATGTTCAATGGCCACGTGATCTTTAAGGGAAGTGCAAATTTTCCATCATCACTTTTCACCCTGATGAAAGTTGTTTTTGCCACGTTATAATCATCCAGCGCAGCCGCTTTACTATCTGCAATTTCACTGATGATCTTACCTTCATTATTTACCAGGCTTATTTTAGTAGGTGTAGACACATTGCTGTGATAAGTGAAAAAATATTTCCCCGAAGGAGACATATTGTACACCGCATGATTGTAATCACCAAAGCTCAGGCGCTTCATATTTTTTCCTTCAAAACTTACACGGTAGAAATCTTTGTGTGCTGAATTTTCTTTACCCCTGGCGGTAAAGTAAATCGTCTTCGTTTTTTCATCTATAAAATTTACATCAGTCACGGTATAACCGGTAGTTGTAATTATGGATTTTAATTTTCCGCTGATATCATAATTGTACAACTGCATCCAACCGGTCTTGTCAGACTGTACCAGGATATTTTTTCCATCATTGATAAACCGAAACCTGTCATTGTCATCAAGGTTTATCCAGGTCTTTTGTTGTTCTGTGTAGAAAGGCTTTTTTGCCCCGGTATTTATGTTGACATCATAAACAATAAGAGAGTCCTGTAACCTGTTCATCCACTGTACCAGTAAGCCACTGCCGTCTGGTTTCCAGTATGGCAAACCAAAATACTGGTCATTCTTTTCATTGAAATCGCTCCAGGTAGTTTTACCGCCGGTAGGGGATACAATACCCACTTTTACTTCAGGATTATGATCACCAACTTTAGGGTATTTGGTTCTTTCCTCCACTGTTTGCAACCCTTGTATGTCAGTTAAAATATAGGTTGGCACTTTAGATTGATCACTTTTAAAATAGGCTATATTTTTACTGTCTGGCGCCCACCACCATGCTTTGTATCGGGATGCCCTGCCCAGGATTTCTTCCATGTACACCCAGCTGGCGTATCCATTTAGAATATCTTCTGAGCCATCAATGGTCAACCTGGTTTCTTTAGAATTACTTATCTGATAAGTATAGAGGTCATTGTTTTTTGTATAACCCACAAATTTATTGTCAGGGCTCAGTTCCGGATTTAGAATTTTTTCATCTGTAGCAAACAACTTTTGCTCTACTCCATTTATCCGGGTATACACTGCATTATCTTTTATGTAAACCGAAGCCTGCTCAGTGTTCCTGCCGGAAAGGACGACATTTTCACCCGTTATTTTTTCCTCTCTACCTGTTGTGGCATCTACCAAAAATCTATTCCCGTTTTTCACAAGAATATAATGCTCATCATCCTGCCAGCCAGCTACGATCGGAAGTTTATTCATGATGCCGGTAAAATTTTCTTTAAAATATTGATCACTGGTAAAATCTTTTTTCTGTGCTATTGCAGGGCAAATAAGCAGAAAGCTGATGGTTAGTAATGCTAGAAACTTTTTCATACGGGGAGATAATTTTTTACTCAATTAATTCAAAAAGGGTAAGATAATTCACTAAGCGCAAAATCAGCATTTTTCTCCCAGCTCATTTACCTGGAACAATTGTATAAAAATTATACAAATACAGGATTTTATTTTGCGGCAGGCACTACCTTGCATGAACTGACAAAACTTTTGATCATAACCTGAAATATGAAAATATTTTCCTTTATACTATTTATTGTTCTGCTATATTCCTGTGCCCCAAAAGTTACTGTAAAACCGCTTACAGTATACGAAGTTAAAGTAGAAAAAATGACCAAGGTGCTGGAAATAGAACCACCTCTCGTAAGATCAGATTCCTCTATAACCCCAGCAAAACAATTTACCTCTCCTAATTTTAGTATGCGTCGGCCAAACTTTGTCATCATTCATCATACCGCACAGAACAGTTGCGATGAAACGCTCAGGGCTTTTGCAGATTCAGGTAGAGAAGTGAGTGCCCATTACCTCATTTGTAAGGATGGCACCATCCATCACCTGGTGAGCGATTACCTGAGGGCCTGGCATGCAGGAAACTCAAAATGGGGAAATCTTACTGACCTTAATTCTTCGTCCATTGGTATAGAGCTGGACAATAACGGATTCGAACCCTTTCCGGATGCACAGATGACGGCCCTGATGAGTTTGCTTCCGGCGCTCAAAGACACATTTAAGATTCCTGTAGCCAATTTTATTGGCCATGCAGATGTAGCTCCCGGTCGAAAAAATGACCCAAGTGTTTTTTTCCCCTGGAAAAAACTGGCAGATTCAGGTTATGGAAGGTGGTATTCAGATACAACAAAATCTCTGCTTCCCGCAGGTTTTGATCCGTTGGTTGCACTCAGGATTATTGGTTATGATATATCTAACCCTCCTGCCAGTTACGAAGCTTTCAGGATTCATTTTCTGCAAAAACGCAGCACCGGTCCATTGACAGAGCCTGAAAAGAAAGTGCTGTACAATTTGATGCTTAAATATTTATAGACATTACTTGTTATGGAAAAGCCCACATCCTATTGTGCAGCAGTTGCTGTAATGGAAAATGAAAATGTGCATCGTAAGTATCATGATCATGCTTATGGGTTTCCTATACACGATGACAATGAATTGTTTGAAAGGCTGATCCTGGAAATAAACCAGGCGGGGCTCAGCTGGACAACCATCCTGAACAAACAGGAAAATTTTAAAAAGGCCTACCACAGTTTCTCCATTAAAAAAGTTGCCGCTTATAAAGAGAAAGATAGGGAGAGACTATTGCAGGATGCAGGCATCATCAGGAACAGGTTGAAAGTGGATGCAGCCATACACAATGCGCAGGTTATTCTGCAATTGCAAAAAGAACACGGCACATTTAAAAAATGGTTGGATCAACATCATCCTTTAAACAAACAGGAATGGACGAAACGCTTCAAGCAAACTTTTAAATTTACTGGTGGTGAGATCGTGAATGAGTTCCTGATGAGTACAGGATATTTACCGGGAGCACACATAAAAGAATGCCCTGTCTATACAAAGACAATAAAAGCTGGTGCGGTTTGGGCAAAAAAATAACCCGGAGATATCACCGGGTTATCTGATATGAATAGAATATTCTTTTTTATTTGTATTGCGGAATCAGCCCCTGGGCCAGTTCTACCATTTTCTTCACCCCATCTTCAGGTAGGTTTCCTTTTTTAAACTCAGCCATGACCTCAGGTAATCTATTGTTCATTTCCAACAGGAAGTGTTCTTCAAAATCTTTTACCTTGCTTACAGCTACTTCTCTGAGCAATCCATTAGTTCCAAGATAGATAATAGCTACTTGTTTTTCTACAGCAAAAGGTGAATACTGAGGTTGTTTCAGGATCTCCACGTTTCTTGCACCTTTATCAATTACGTTCTTTGTAGCAGCATCAAGGTCACCACCAAACTTAGAGAATGCTTCAAGCTCACGGTAAAGCGCCTGATCCAGTTTCAGGGTACCAGCTACTTTTTTCATAGACTTGATCTGTGCATTACCACCCACACGGCTAACCGATATACCTACGTTGATTGCAGGACGAATACCGGCGTTGAAGAGGTTACCTTCCAGGAAGATCTGTCCATCAGTGATAGAAATAACGTTGGTTGGAATATAGGCTGATACGTCACTTGCCTGTGTTTCAATGATCGGAAGGGCTGTAAGAGAACCTCCACCTTTTACCAGGTGCCTGATAGATTCTGGTAAGTCATTCATCTGGCGGGCTATCTCATCTTTAGCTACCACTTTTGCAGCACGCTCCAATAAGCGACTGTGCAGGTAGAATACGTCACCAGGGTAAGCCTCACGGCC
>JBBQYS010000186.1:0-4857 GCA_038208485.1 Chitinophagales bacterium | reverse complement strand
CTGGACTACAAACAGTTTGATGTTTCCGCCGCAGAGCAGAGTAAGACAATGGAAATAATACAGGGAATGCAGGAAATAAAACTCAATGGCTGCGAGAAAGACAAACGCTGGCAATGGGAGCGGCTTCAGGCCCGCAGTTTCCGGTTGGGCATCAAGGCACTGGCACTGAACCAATGGCAACAAACCGGGGCCTTTTTTATAAATGAGGGGAAGAATATCTTCATTACTTTTTTGGCCGCAAAAGCTGTGATAGAAGGCCAACTCACACTCGGTGGTATGCTGGCCATTCAATATATTATTGGTCAGCTCAATAGCCCGATAGAACAGATGATCGGTTTTGTGCAGAGCTGGCAACTGGCTAAAATTAGCCTGGACAGGCTAAATGAAATACATGAATTGCCGGATGAAGAAACCAGTCCTGCATCTTTGCCTGGCACTGCCGAGGTATTGAGCAACGACATGCCTACCAAAAAAACGATTGACTTAGAACAGCTAAGTTTTACTTATCCTGGTGCAGGCAATGAGCCTGTTTTATCCGACATTAATCTGATCATACCTGAAGGCAAAACTACGGCGATAGTCGGCAACAGTGGCAGTGGTAAAACTACTTTACTCAAACTGCTCCTAAAATTTTATTCAAAATATAACGGTGATATAAAAATAGGTGCGGGAGAAGAAAAAGGGATTGGGCTACACAACCTCAACCACAGAACCTGGCGCAAACAAATAGGTGTAGTGATGCAGGAGAGCTTTATTTTTAGTGACAGCATAGCGGCAAACATTGCAGTGGATGGTGCCGGCATAGACAAGGAGCGGCTGAAGCAGGCGGCAGAAGTTGCCAATATTCTGCCGTTTATAGAAAGCCTGCCGCTTGGTTTTAATACAAAAATAGGTGCCGAGGGTGTTGGTGTAAGTGCCGGGCAGAAACAAAGACTGCTGATAGCCCGTGCGGTGTACAAAAACCCGGATTATATTTTCTTTGATGAAGCTACCAACAGCCTGGATGCCAACAATGAAACCATCATAATGGAGAACCTGGAAAAATTCTTTAAAAACCGTACTGTGGTGGTGGTGGCACACCGCCTGAGCACGGTAAGGAATGCAGCACAGATCGTGGTGTTACATAATGGCAAAATCACGGAAGTCGGTACGCATGAAGAACTTGCAGCAAAAAAAGGAGATTATTTCAGGTTGGTAAAAAACCAATTGGAGTTGAGTATGTGAGAATAGAAAAATAAAAATTAAAAAGTAAAAACAAACCCAAAGTCAAAACAAATAAAAATCCACAGTTTATAAATTAGAAAAAACAATGCCTGAGGAAATTTACAGTCCTGAAGTAAGGAATATTATTTCTTACAAACCGGTTTGGATAGTAAGGAATGGCAATATGCTGTTCCTTGGTATCATGCTGCTGATGTTGTCAGTGAGTTTCATTGTACGCTACCCCGATATTGTTCAGGCAAAAGCTGTGCTCACGTCTATTAATGCGCCTAAAGAAGTAAAAATAAAAACAGGTGGATTACTGGTGAGCTTAAAAGTGAAAGAGGGTGATGAAGTACGTTCAAATGAAATTCTTGGGTTCCTGGAATCTACAGCCTCACACCAAAAAGTGATCAGCCTCGATAGCATTTTACAAAAAATGAATACCGCTGTACTCTCAGGTGACATAGGTAATGCAGTAAACTTATTTGAACGTTTTCCAAAATCTACCGGCGATTTGGGTGAGGTATCTGCTGATATGGTGAGTTTTTCTACTGCCTACCGACAGTTTTCGCAATACCTGAATGCCGGTTATTTTCTTCGCCGGAGAAATATGTTAGCCTCCGACCTTGGCTACCTTAGCCGGCTGCACAGTTATTTAATGCAACAGAAACAAATGCAGGAGCAGGATGTAGGGTTAGCTGAAACTACACTGAATGCCAACAAGTTCCTGGATTCTAATAAGATTATTTCTGCAAAAGAATACCGGGATGAGCAGAGTAAATTTATTGCCAAGTCAATGACTATTCCACAGATAAATGCTGCGATAGTCGGCAACGAAAGTTCGCAACATGAAAAGGATAAGGAGATAGACCAATTAGACAATGAAATAGCCCAGCAGAAAGAAATTTTCAGGCAGGCGATTCAATCGCTGCAGTCAGCAGTAGCCGAATGGAAAAGCAAATATCTTTTAGTTTCTCCTATCGCAGGCAAGGTGAGGTTTACAGGGTTTATTGAAGAAAACCAACAGGTAACAGCAGGGCAGACCCTCTGCTTTGTCGCTCCCGGAAATTCTTCATTTTACGCCCAATTAACTATACCTCAAAGTAATTTTGGTAAGATAGAAAAGGGCCAGAAAGTGAAACTGAAATTTCCTTCCTACCCCTACCAGGAATTCGGGGCTATTGAAGGAAAGCTGGCACTAGTGAATCAAATTCCGACTGACAGTGGTTTTGTAACCAAAGTAAATTTACCTAAGGGATTGACGACCAATTACAAAAAAGAAATTGTATACAGGGAGGGTCTTACTGCAAGTGCAGAAATAATTACTGCAAATACGAGTCTGGCTCAGCGCATATTTAATCAGTTGATTTCGTTGGTGAGGAATTAAAGAATTGAATATTTGCTCTGATTGCATAACTCTGTAAAAGAGCAGACATAAAAAATAATACCTAACCTGGCACGTGCCAGCACCGAAAACATATTGCAATAACCACAAAGAAATAATATCTCCGGCCGGGGACTTTATAGTTGCTTCTTTGTTTATTTAATAATTAGCCCTGCTGCAACTGCATGGCATAAAGATTAAATTTTTATAGATGAAAAAGTTATCAAGGGAAGAAATGAAAAATGCGTTAGGAGGCATAAATGCACCCGCTACCTGTTCTTGTTCATGCAACGGTCAAGTCGGATCCTGGGATTACATGGGCCAGCCTAGTGGACGAACGCTTGTTCAAGACATACAAGACTATTGCAGAGATGGTGCGGTATGTTCAGGTTGTACGAATGGTGTAAATTAAATCATCAAATAACTGGAGTTATGCTCCAGTTATTTTTAAATTTCAAACATGAAGTATATTTTAATTTTGATTTTACAAATTTCCTTATTAAATGCAAAATCTCAAACTGTTATTACTGGATTTGTTTCTGACACTACAATAAAACATATATCTTTCTATGAACCTATCAATGGATTTTGTAATAACCGAGATTTTTATGATAATAATAATAAAGTTATTTTAACGAATGGAAATTTTAAGAAACAAGTTAGTATTTCTGAACCTAATTTTATCGTTATAAAAATTGAATCTGAACCAATACAATTATTTGTAGAGCCTAATGATACAATTAATATTTCAATTAATTTAATGGGATTTTCTAGAGATTCTTTTTATAATAAGGTTAAAATGACTGGTAAAAATGCAGAGGGGAATTTATTATTTAATTATTTTAACTTTTATCCCGGTGATAAGTTCGGTGCTTTTAAAAGATATATAGATAGTCTTCAATTTACAAAAACTTATGATTTAAAAATTCTTGATACAGCCTTAAAAATGATATGCAATCCCTTTGATTCGCTTTTTATGATGGGAAAAGTTACAAAGCAATTTAATGATATAATTAAAGAACAAATCCAAGGAGTATTAATTTCAAATCTCTCGGGTAAATATTTGAGAAGCTATGAGATAAATGGGGATCTGAAAAGTTTAAACTTCGTAAAATCTTTATATGCCAAATATCCAATTAATGACTTAATGTTAATCCATGGGATTTTTTCATCAAGTATATCCTTTAATTATTTCCATTACTTATCATTAAAAAAATCAAAAAAAAATAAATTAGAAAATGCTACTATCGCCAAAAATGGTAAAGTAGTTAAAATCACTAAAGATTTTTCAGTATGGTTATTTGCTCCAAAAGCTATAGCTCAATATAATTGGGCTCAATCATTAGTAGCGGTAAAAAAGTTAATGCCTTTAGAGGTAACCATAAATGATAGAGATGCATTTTTATCAATTTACCCAAACAGTTTTATGAAAAAATACTTATCGGATGATATCTTTGAAGATAAGATTTCAAAAATTGATACGTCGAAAATAAAATTTTTACAAAGCAATAATGTATTTCTTTTTGATAATTTAATTTCCAATTTCAAAGGCAAAAATATTTTCATAGATTTCTGGGCGACGTGGTGTTTTCCTTGCAGGGATGAATTTAGTAAATACAATAAATTGGTAGATAGTTTTTGTGAAAAGCATGCCATACAAAGAGTTTATGTGGCTTTTGAGAAGTCGAATGATTTTAATAATTTCAAACGTATAGTTTATTCGTACAATTTAAAAGGAAGCCATTTCATTGTGAATAACAAAGGGATTGAAACTGATATACTTAAACTTTTTTATCATGGCGAAAATTCATATGTCCTTCCACATTTCGCATTGATAGACACTAAAGGGAAAATTGTGAATTCAGATGCACCTCGTCTGGGAGAATCTAACAGGTTGTTTTCAGAAATGATCTTAAAATTTGATTTAGAATAATATTTAACCTTCGCCCTCAATTGCGCAGATTTATAATTGAATTAATACTCCTGCCACAGCTCGTGTCTATCTCCGGCCGGGGATGGTATAGTTGCTTCTTTGTTATCTTAAAACATGAGCCTGCTTGCAACTGCTTGACTCAAACTTAAATTTAATAAAATGAAAAAGTTAACACGGATGGAGATGAAACATGTTGTTGGAGGTGTAAATGCTCCAACTATGCTTTACACTGGTGGATCTAGGCCCCGGTTCGTGGCACACGAAACGGAAGATGTTGTTTCGTGTGCCACGAACCATGGAAAGGCTTCAGGAAATTTCCATAACCTTTAGAAGATTC
>JBBQYS010000185.1:0-4896 GCA_038208485.1 Chitinophagales bacterium | reverse complement strand
ACGGCAATATTTACCTGGCTATGATTTTACAACAGCTGATATTGATAAGATCTGCGGGATGATCATGGCCACCAAAATTCCTCAATCTCCACAAAACAAACTGGAAGAAATAATTGCCGATGCTGACCTGGAATACCTGGGCACCAGCAATGCGGCTGTACTCGCTAATAATTTATTTAAGGAAGTTAATGCTTTAAATCCATTGTTAACCAAAACGGACTGGAACAATATTGAAATTGATTTCCTGACTGCACACCGGTATTTCACAGTTTATTGTAAAGCAAATAAAGAACACATAAAACAATCTTATTTACAGAGTTTGGTTAGTAATAAGGCATAAATCCAGTCCGGTATTTTATAGAAAAAATTGCAGCCAGGAAAATAAAATTTCGTGGTTTTTATAAAATCTATTGAGTATTAAAATAAAAAAACACAACCTAAAACTGAAATAAAATGGAGACCTTACATAAACTGCTAAGTATAAATTTCAATTATATCCTAATTGGATTCATGGTTATCTTTTATTCGCTTGAACAGATCCTGAATACACAGTTTAAATTCAATAAAAGGCCGCAACATTTAATGCACAACCTGTTGTTCCTGGTAGCTTTTTATTTGTGTAATATTGTATGGGCTATTGTTACTGTTTATAGTATTGATTGGTTAAATAATAAACAGGTCGGTCTTTTTCATCTGGTACAGCTTCCGATCTGGCTGAAACTGGTTCTTGCAGTTGCCTTATTTGATCTGGCAACCTACTGGTTTCACCGTATAGCACATAAAGTACCTGTTTTATGGCGTTTTCACCGGGTACATCACAGCGATACCAGCATGGATGCATCCACTTATTTCAGGGCCCATCCACTGGAATTAATATTATGGTTTGGTACTTCCAATATCCTGGCTGCCGGAATTTTCGGACTCGACCTGCTCTCTTTAGGTTTATATTTTCTGGTGGCAACACCATTTGTCTTCCTGGAACATTCTAATCTACGGTTTCCCATTTGGCTGGACAAAACTTTTGGATTGATCTTTACAACACCCAACCTGCATAAAATTCATCATGATCAGGATCAACATTACACCGACAGCAATTTTTCCGATATATTCATTCTGTGGGACCGGCTATTCGGCACATTTAAACATAAACCTGTAGAAGAGATCAAGTTTGGATTAAAGGAATTTGAAGAAGATAAAAAGCAAAGCTTCTGGTACCAGTTCATAAGTCCGTTCATATATATAAAAAGAATCCAATCAAAAGATTTGAAAAATAATTAGTGCTATGAAAGCAAAATCAATCAAAGGAAAATCGCCGGAAGAAATCAAATCAGCATTATCTGAAAGTATAGCCGATGGTTTTAAACCAACACTCGCAATCGTTTTCATCAGCACCATTGAAAATGCAGAAGCCATCCGTACCATACTGGATAAAGAAGGAATTGCCATTTTCGGGGCCAGCACTTCCGAAAAATTTACTGAGCAAGGAATTGAATCAGATGATATCGTTGTGTTATTACTAGATATTCCACTAGGCTATTTTAGAATTATTTTAAAAGATTATCATTTGGCTTCACCCTTTGAATCAGCCCGACAGGCGGGTGAATTTGGTGTACAGGAATTTAAAAATCCGGCATTCATTATTTCATCTGCTGACTACAGAATATCTGGAGAAGATGTGATCAACGGGTTAATGGATGCAGCAGGCCATCATGCTACTATCGTTGGCGGTATGGCCGGCGAGCATGTTAATTTTACGGGAATCGTATTTACAAATGATTCATCGGGTACCAGCGGTTTACTTGCCCTCGTAATAGACGAGGATAGGATCGCAGTAAATGGCCTGGCTGTTTCCGGATGGAAGCCAATTGGAACAGAAAAGGTAATTACAAAGGCTGAGGGATCCTGGATCTACAGCATCGATAATGAACCCGCCATGAATGTCATTAAAAAATTTTTAGGGAATGAGATTTCCTTCAATACACAATCTGAAGGAGTGGTGCCGCTGAATATTGATTTTCCGTTGCAGGTTCAAAGAGTCTCGGGAACCCCTATGATGAGACCAGTTTTACTTTGGAACACAGCCGATCAGTCTGTAATGGTAGGAGGAGGAGCCAAAGAAGCTGCAAAATTCCGCTTTTCACTACCGCCGGATTTGGATGTGATAGAGACTGTTGTTGAAAGTTCAAGGATCATTAAAGAAAAAAATATGCCGGAGGCGGATGCATTGATCGTTTTTTCCTGTGTGGGGAGGCTGGCCTCATTCGGGCCAATGATTTCAGCAGAAATAGAAGGATTGGCAGCAACATGGAATAAGCCAATGATAGGCTTTTTCTCGCTGGGTGAATTTGGAAAGCTGGATGAGAGCCCATGTGAATTTCACGGCACTACGGTAAGTTGGGTAGCATTAAAAGAAAAATAAAAGACAATAGCCGGTAAGGCGATAAGGCGTTTCGCAAATTCTCTTTCCGCCTTCACGTCCCTGTCTGCCGACAGGCAGGTTCCCGGCAAAATAAAAGACAATCATGAAAGCAAAATCAATCAAAGGAAAATCAACAGAAGAAATTGCAGCTGCTTTGTCTGAAAGCATAGCTGACGGTTTTAAACCCACACTGGCTATTATTTTTCTATCCATCAGCCAAAACAGAAAAGCCATCAGCGAACTGTTACACAAAGCCGGCGTGCAGGTTTTTGGTGCTACCAGCAATGGAGAGTTTACAGATGAGGTGCCGGAGAAATTATCTACGGCTATTTTGTTGCTGGATATTAACCCGGCGCATTTCCATATCCTGCATACAGCATACCATGATGGAAATTTTAAGGAAGTTGCTTCATCGTTAGCGGTAGAAGCAAAACAAAAAATTTCGAATCCTGCTTTTCTTATTGCGGGCAGCCATTCATCTACCGATGCAGAAGCCTTGCTAAAAGGTTTTGAAGCGGTAGTTGGCGAACAGGTAAATGTATTTGGTGGTATGGCGGGCGACGATTTCACTTTTACCGAACAATTTGTATTTACCAATAATTGGGAGAGCAACCAGGGTTTGGTGGTGCTGGCACTGGATGAGGATAAAATAATGATTAAAGGAATTGCTACCTGCGGATGGAAAGCTGTAGGTACAGAAAAACTAGTCACCAAAAGTGAAGGCAATCATGTTTACACCATAGAGCATGTGCCAGTGCTCGATTTAACTGCTAAGTATGGTGGTATTGAAAATGTAAGTCCTGATAATCCTAATTTATTACTTGAAATTGCCGCCAATTTTCCTTTGCAATTGCAGCGGGAAAAAGGCGACCCGGTAATGCGGCCCGGATTAGTGATTGATTGGACAGATCATTCTTTTCATTGCAGTGGCACCGTGCCACAAGGTTCCAAAGTACGTTTTTCATTGCCCCCCGATTTTGATGTAATGGATAAAGTGATCCAGGGTGTGGAAGCGCTGAAAGCCACTGAAATGCCAGAAGCCGATGCAGTGGTGGTATTCAGTTGTGCCGGAAGAATTTTATCATTGGGGCCTTTGCTGACGCAAGAACTGGAAGGCATCAAAAATGTATGGAATGTACCGATGGCCGGTATGTTCAGCAATGCAGAACTGGGCAGGGCCACCGGCGGAAATTTAGAAATGCATAACCTGACAACTTGTTGTGTTGCGTTGAAAGAGAAATAGCTTTTACCGATTTCTTTCAGCGCAGAGAAAAAGAGGGGCAGAGATTACGCAGCGTGCTTTTGCGTAATCTCTTTATCTCCTTTTCTCAGCGTTAAAAAATTATAAATAGATTCTAAAAGAAAAATAAATGAACCAGCACTTACAAAATATACTAACCATTATTCAGCAAGATGAACATTTATCTGCTGAACAAAAAGCAGCCATTTCCAAATCATTGAAAGATGCGGATAAGGAATTAGAAATTACTGCTTTTAAGCTCGACAGAACCGAAAAAGTAAAACGCACCACCGCCATTTTACTGGAAGAAACTATTGAAGAACTGGAGCAAAAAAGAAAAGCCATTGAGGAAACCAATGCAGCATTAACAAAATCGCTGGAAGAATTAAAAGCGGCACAGCAGCAACTCATTCAATCAGAAAAAATGGCAAGCCTGGGTGAACTCACCGCCGGTATTGCCCATGAAATTCAAAATCCATTAAACTTTGTCAATAATTTTAGCGAGGTGAGCACAGAGTTAGTAGATGAGATGAATGACGAAATGGAAAAAGGCAACCTGGATGATGGCAAACAAATTGCACTGGACCTCAAACAAAATCTCGAAAAAATAAACCACCATGGCAAACGTGCCGGCGAAATTGTAAAAGGCATGTTGCAGCATAGCCGTACAAGCAGTGGTGTAAAAGAACTCACAGATATCAATGCACTGTGTGATGAATATTTAAGGTTGAGTTATCATGGGTTAAGGGCAAAAGACAAATCGTTTAATGCCACCATAAAAACTGATTTTGATAATAGCATTGGAAAAATAAATATCATTCCGCAGGATATTGGAAGGGTTGTTTTGAATTTATTGACGAATGCATTTTATGTAGTTGATGAGAAAAAGAAGGCATGTAAGGCTGAGCCTCCCGAAAAATCGGGACAAGTAGTCGAAGCTGGTAATGCCTACGAACCAACCGTGTCTATCTCTACAAAAAAGATAAACGGTAAAGTAGAAATAAGGGTTACTGACAATGGCAACGGTATACCACAAAAAGTACTGGATAAAATCTTTCAACCCTTCTTTACTACCAAACCAACAGGACAAGGAACGGGATTGGGGTTGAGTTTGAGTTATGATATTATCACCAAAGGGCATGGTGGAGAGTTAAAAGTTGAAACTAAGGAGGGGGATGGCAGTGAGTTTATTATTGTGTTACCTGTTTGATATGAGCCGTGCCGATGGCACTCGGGT
>JBBQYS010000184.1:0-4903 GCA_038208485.1 Chitinophagales bacterium | reverse complement strand
TGGAGCTGATTTTGCCCAGTTCTCTTATGCAAAGCACAGGCTTGATGCCCAGGCTGTCCTGCCTTTTAAAGAACATAGAAATCGTTTTGTATTAATCTGGAAAACCTACCCCGTACTGTGGATCTCCTTTGCCCTCCTGGGCTCAGTATTAATGGTATTGTGGATGTTTCGCTGGCAGCATGGAGGTATTGAAGATAAAAATGCCAACACACATAAATTCACTTTCCGCCGACGCTGGTATGCGCTGGGATTGCTGGTGTTGGGTTGGTTTATGTATGGTTTCTTTACAGCAAAACCTTTGAATATTTACCGTGCTTTTACCCTGAACAATACTTTTAAAAGCAACCTTGCTTTAAATCCTTTGCAGAATTTCTTTACCACCCTGCGTATCCTGAGGCAGGAAGAAGAATTAAAAAAACAATCCAACCCCGATTAGATAACTCAGATCTTTTTTGCAATCATGATCAGCCTGGGACTGGCTTTCAGGTCGTACCGGTTAAAATTATAATCGCCATATATCTCCGATATCTGCAGCCCGTTGTAGGAAAACATTTCTGTAAAATCGCCAAGGGAAAATTTCGCCACCTTCTCTGTATATTCCAATGGTTCTTTCAGTTGTTCGTCTATCACTTCTATCTTTTTATAGAAAAAAGCTTCGTCATACCATTTGGTAATGTGGAACAACACCTCTCCAATCTGCTTTTCGCTTTTGTGCACCAGGTGATCTTCGGAGAAATGTGTGTTCAGGTAGTCCATTACGAAAATTCCACCTTTTTTTAAAGCACCTGCTATGGTTTGTATAGCATTGTCATTTTCTCTCTGTGTACGGAAATAACCGAAGCTGGTGAAAAAATTAAATGCATAATCAAAATAGTTGATCCAGAACGGCAATCGCATATCATGGCGATAAAAATGCAGGTTGTCTTTTTCCTGTTTCAAAGCCTCATCTATACTTTGTTTGCTCAGGTCTATACCAGTAACATCATAGCCATGCTCTGCCAGTTGTGCTGAATGCCGGCCCTTGCCACAAGCCACGTCCAGCATTTTGCAACCAGCCAATGGTTGTAAATGATCCAGTAGCTTATTGATGAAATTTACAGCTTCTTCTTTGTCTCTTTCAAAATAAAGCAGGTGATAATAAGGAGAGTCGAACCAATTTTTAAACCAGGCTTCTTGCATGCCGCAAAGGTAGGGCTCAGTAATTAAAAATGAAAAGGGAGGACAAGAACCAATTTTCGGTAAAAAAACGGGGGCATTCAAAATTGTCGCCCTTCATTCTCGGTCATCCTATGCCGTGGTTTGTGTCTCCACACACCACTTGCTGCTACGACATTTTGAAATGCACCCAAAATAACAGGCTGTTTTCCTGTAAAAAATTAACCAATTATCTTTGCTGCCATTCAATCAAAAAAGGACCTAAAGAAATGGCACTTATAAAAAGTATATCGGGGATCAGGGGCACTATCGGTGGAAAGCCGGGAGAAAACCTCACCCCAATGGATGTGGTTAAATTTGCTGCAGCTTATGGTACGTGGCTGAAAAATCAGCATCCAGGCAAAAAGAAATTAAAAGTTGTGGTGGGAAGAGATGGCAGAGTAAGTGGAAAGCTGGTAAAAAAACTAGTGAACGCTACCCTCAGCAGTATTGGGATAGATGTCGCTGACACGGATTACAGCACAACTCCAACGGTAGAAATGGCGGTGAAATTTGCTTCGGCTGATGGCGGGATCATCATTACTGCCAGCCATAATCCCAAAGAATGGAATGCGCTGAAAATGCTAAACAATGCCGGTGAATTTGTAAGTGCTGATGATGGTGCAGAGATACTTGCTTTGGCAGAATCAGAAGATTTTGATTTTGTGGAGACAGATAAACTGGGTGTTATTTCGGAAATGACCAGTGCCATGGGGAAACACATTATCTCTGTAGTACAACATCCGCTGGTAAATGTTGCGGCAATAAAAAATGCAGATTTTCATATCGTTGCAGATGTTATCAACAGTACCGGTGGTATTATTTTACCACTTCTATTTGAAAAATTAGGCGTTACCCGTTTTTCACTCATCAATAAAGAAAACAATGGTTTATTTGCACACAACCCCGAACCGCTACCGGAGAACCTTACCGGCCTGAGCCGGGAAGTGGTGGAAGCAAAGGCTCAATTGGGTATAGCTGTAGATCCGGATGTGGACAGGCTGGCATTCGTTTGTGAGGATGGCTCTATGTTTGGCGAAGAATATACCTTGGTTGCTGTAGCAGATTATGTGCTATCCCATAAAAAAGGAAACACGGTGAGCAACATGAGTAGTACAAGGGCTTTAAGGGATGTTACCGAAAAGCATGGAGGCAGCTACTACCCCAGTGCAGTAGGAGAAGTGAATGTGGTGAATAAAATGAAAGCTGTTGATGCAGTGATAGGTGGAGAAGGAAACGGCGGGGTTATTATTCCTGAGTTACATTATGGAAGAGACGCCCTTATCGGAATCGCTTTATTCCTTTCTCACCTGGCGACTTCTGGTAAAACAGTTTCCCGACTCAGGAAAACCTACCCTGATTATTTTATCAGTAAAAATAAAATTGAATTAAAACCGGGCACAGAATTAAAACCGGTGTTTGACCACATTAAGAAAAAATACAAAGCACAACCCATCAATGAAGAAGATGGATTAAAAATAGAATTTGATAAGGATTGGGTTCATTTGCGCAGCAGCAACACAGAGCCCATCATACGCATATATGCTGAAAGCAGCCTGCAAAAAACCGCAGAAAATATAGCTTCCCGCCTGGTGACAGATATCAGGGAAGCCATGGCCGGGAAAACCGAAGGCTAAAACAATTATTGACTGCAACGAGATTAAACTGCCAGATTGTATGAACAAGATTTATTTTGATAACGCAGCTACAACTGCCCTGATTCCTGAAGTGTTAGAGGTGATGATGCCTTACTTCACCGAGAAATTTGGAAATCCCTCCTCTATTTATTCTTATGGAAGAGAAACAAAAATTGCTATAGAAGGCGCCAGGAAAACGGTGGCTAAAATCCTGAATGCGCACCCGGCAGAAATATTTTTTACAAGTGGTGGAACAGAAAGCAGCAACACTGCTATACAGGCAGCCGTGCGGGATCTGGGGTGTAAACACATCATTACTTCCAGGATAGAACACCACGCAGTAAGCCATACGGTAGAGCATTTAGACAACCTGGATTTAGTTAGTGTTAGCTATGTAAAACTTTTGCCAAACGGGCATGTAGACCTGGAAGACCTGGAAAAACTTTTAGCATCTGCCGAGGAGAAAACACTGGTGACTTTAATGCATGCCAACAACGAGATTGGAAACATTCTCGACCTGCAGGCAGTAGGCGAATTGTGCAAATTGTACAATGCAATTTTTCACAGCGATACGGTACAAACAGTTGGTCATTTCCCGATGGACCTGCGCAGCCTGCCCGTACATTTTGTTACCGGGGCAGCTCATAAATTTCATGGGCCAAAAGGCGTCGGACTTTTATACATTAATGAAAATGTAAGAATAAAACCATTTGTGCATGGTGGTGGACAGGAAAGAAACATGCGTGCCGGTACAGAAAATATTTATGGCATTGTTGGTTTCTCCAAAGCCCTGGAAATAGCCACGACTGCTTATGAAGACGACAGTGCTTATGTCGGTACAATAAAATATTATATGCATGAGCAGTTGAAAAAACACATCAAAGGTGTTGGTTTCAATGGGGACACTTTAGGCAATAGCCTGTACACATTGCTTAGTGTAAGTTTTCCAAAAACCGAGCGCTCAGAAATGCTTTTGTTCAACCTTGATATCAACAGCATTTGCGCCAGCGGCGGCAGCGCCTGCACTTCCGGCGCAGAGCAGGGCAGCCATGTCATCCGTGCCATCAATAACAACCCAAACCAGGTAACAGTAAGGTTCAGCTTTTGTAAGCACAATACAAAAGAAGAAGTGGATACGGTGGTGGAGAAGTTGAAGGAGTTGTTATAATAAATTTGGGGGCCGTCAGCCATATTTCTTTGGTCAGCCTTAGTTCCGGCTATCCATTCCTACCTCTTCCTTCAGAATTCGGTATCCATTTCAATCCGGCAGCCGGGTGAGCTTTATTTCTTTGTTCGGGAGGGGATTGTGTTTTATTAATGACAATAAAAGAAAGGATGACAGTAAAATACTAGGAGTAAGGTTCTATTTTTTTATTTAATGTGTCTCAAAAATATGATTATCGTAATTTATTGGTAAGTACTGACGACTAAGGCTTCTGCCAACACAAACTGTGCAAAGTGTGGCGGCGGAGGAGCCAGGTCAAATCTCTGAAAACTAAAATATTCACTTCTATCTTAAGAACTAAATTTTCTAAAACCTAAACCCTAAACCACGTTAAACAATGCTAAACAATGCTCAACAATCCTCAACCCTCTCCTCAAAGATTATATCCCAATTTCCCCTTCAGCTTTTCCGGCAATTCCGGCAGTTGTCTTCTATCAATCAGGAAACTATTCAGCTGAGATATTTCTTTAAAAATATAATGTTTCTCCAATGCCCCTTGCAGGTAACCTGCGCCGGTACTGCCTCCCGTACCGATCCGTGAGCCGATCATACGGCGCACCATATTAATGTGGTGGTAACGCCAATTGCCCAGTTGGTTATCTATTTCCAGTAAAGTATCCAGTAGTTGAAATGGAAGTTCCAAAGCAGGAAGACCACGATACATAAAAATAAACAACGCAGACTTACAGGCTTTTGGGCTCAGGTTGCGCTCATGATCTGAGGCGCCTTCGGTAAATATATTTTTGAAAAAACTGATGTTGTTTTTCTCTGCTTCGGCCAGGCTTTCATCATATATCTTTTCATACATCGGCCAGAAACCACCTGGTTGCTCTGCCCAGATTTCTTT
>JBBQYS010000183.1:0-4940 GCA_038208485.1 Chitinophagales bacterium | reverse complement strand
TGGCAGTTTTCAGTTGGCAATAAGTGGTATTGCAAACTGCCCACTGCAAACTGACAACTGAACAAAGAGCGGAAGACCAGGCTCGAACTGGCCACCTATAGCTTGGAAGGCTATCGCTCTACCAAATGAGCTACTTCCGCTGATATAATTGGCAATTTTTTAATTTGCAATAAGCAATTAAAAAATTGCAAAATTTAAAAGAACTTCCTTTTGCCATTTTGCCTATTGCAAATTGACAATGTGGGCAGAGTAGGGTTCGAACCTACGTACACTTACGTGAACAGATTTACAGTCTGTCGCCTTTAACCACTCGGCCACCTGCCCATTTTTGTTAATTGGTTAATTCGTTTCTTGGTAAATTCGTAAGCCCGGCTATAAAAACCACACTAGCAATTAACGGATAACAAATTAGCCAGACAGAGCCGAAGACTGGAGTCGAACCAGCGACCTGCTGATTACAAATCAGCTGCTCTACCAACTGAGCTACTTCGGCATTCGTATAAAGAACTGATTTTCAAAAAATATGGGCCATAGTTTAGCACCCTATTTTTTGGGAAGGCAAAGGTAAGAGAAAATGATTAATACCAAAACTTTGAAATGAGTTTTTTTATGTGGATTTGATAATTTGTGAATAAAGCATAAAAAAAATCTCCCGATTTGCCGGGAGACTCTGTGTTTATAAATTTAATTTCTAGGCTGCCTGTTTTTCTTTCTGCCTTTTTATTTGGGTGATAATTGATTCAAGTGCTGCATCAAAGCTCTCTTCAAAAGATTTTGATGATTGTTTTACAAAAAATTCATGCCTGGGGATCAGTACTTTGATCTCTGCTACCTTATCTTTTATATTGTGTACCACATTATCCAATTTCAAATACACATCTACCTTGGTTATCCGGTCGTGGTAATGCGTCAATTTCGAAACCTTTTTCTCGATATAAGATACTAACTTAATGTCTGCATCAAAGTGCACTGTCTGAATATTTACGTTCATAACATCTGTTTTTAAAACTGTGAAAAATTAAGTAAAAAATGGGTAGAATACTATGTCATAGGCGATTTTAGAAGATTTTTTTAGGTTTTCACTATCAACTTAAAGTTAGGTATATAAACTCATTTTTCAAAAAAATGTTGAATAGTCTGGTTAAATTTTAAAACGGAATTTCCTCATAAAATATTACCATATCCATAAAGATTTTATACTATGCTTTAGGATGTGCCTTTTTATGAATATCCTTCAGTTTGTCGATTGTATTGTGGGTATAAATTTGAGTGGCAGCAAGACTGCTATGACCCAGGAGTTCCTTAACTGCATTCAGGTCGGCTCCATTATTCATTAAATGGGTGGCAAAAGTATGACGCAACACATGGGGGCTTTTTTTGCTGATCGTTGTAACTAGACTCAGGTATTTTCTTACTGCATTGTAAACATACCTGGGATATAATCTTTTCCCTGCAGCGGTTATCAGTAAGCAATTTTTGTCATACTCTTCAAAACGTATTTTCTTATCCCCCATGTATTCAAACATATGACCAAGCAGCTGGTTACTTACTGGTATTATACGCTCCTTATTGCCTTTACCCAGTACCTTAATGCTGTTATTAGCCTTTGAAATATCTGCTTCCTTCAATCCAACTAGTTCGGCCTGGCGCATCCCCGTATTATAAAAGAGCTGTAAAATGAGCCGGTCAGTTTTACCAGCCCAGGTATCCGGAAATTCAACGGATTGCAATAAAGTGGTTATGTCGCTGCTCTCAACGAATTGAGGTAATCGCTTTTTGACTTTTGGGGATATGATTGCAGTCATCGGGCTAACTTTTATTGTTTGTTCCCTTAACTGGTATTTAAAGAAAGATTTTAGAGTAGATATTTTGCGATTGATGCTTTTAGATTCCATCTCCTGCTGCTTAAGCTCAGCCAGCCAGGACCTTACAAATGTTGCCTTTAAATCTGATAATGCAGTGGCACCAAATTGATACTGGATAAAATCAAAGAAGCTCCTTAAATCGTTCGTATAAGATATGATGGTATGTTGTGAGTACCTTTTTTGAAATTTAAGGTAGTTGATAAAGGGCTGAATGGTTTGATCTACACTTTGCTGCATAAAAAAACTGATACCCAAAGTTATGATAACCGGATATCAGTTTAATATATTGCTGATTTAAATAATCTTAGTCGAACTTGCCTGCAGATACCTGCTCTTTATAAACAGCTTTCAGTACTTCTTTGCGACGACGGATAGATGGCTTAATGAAAGCCTGCCTTTCTCTTAACTGTAACAGAATTTTGCTTTTTTCAAACTTCTTTTTGTACTTTTTAAGAGCCTTGTCGATGTTTTCGCAATCTTTTGAATCAATAATTAACATATAATATATACCTCCTTTAGGTGATTTTAAGGCCGCAAAGATAGCCGAAATATTTAAATAATGAAATTCTTTAGAAGCAAATTCCGAAATTTGACGAATGTTTACAGGAATAATTGAAAAAACAGGTACGATCAGGGAAATAATTACTAATGGAAGTAATAAAACTTTCTGGGTGGAGTCTCCCCTTGCGTCCGAGCTTAAAGTAGATCAAAGCCTTAGCCATAACGGGATCTGCCTGACAGTTGAAGAAATCAAAAATGGTATGCACCGCGTTACAGCTATTGAAGAAACTATTTTAAAAACCAACTTAAGCAACTGGAAGCGGGGCAGCATAATAAACCTAGAACGCTGTATGCAAATGAATGGACGCCTGGATGGGCATATAGTACAGGGCCATGTAGATTGTACTGCTGAATGTATTGAAATAGTTGAGAAAGCGGGAAGCTGGGAATTTACATTTAGCTTTCCTGCAGAATTTGCTGCTTTTATAATTGAAAAAGGTTCAGTAACAGTTAACGGCATCAGCCTTACCTGTTTTAATGTTACAAAAGACCAGTTCACAGTTGCCATAATACCGTATACATTTGAACATACCAATATGAGTGAACTCAAAAAAGGAGATGTGGTTAATATTGAATGGGATGTGATTGGGAAATATGTAAACCGCATCAAGGCTTTAAATAATTAAACTTCTCAAACTCATTAAATACCCTGCTTAATTATTTTTTTATAACCACTTACAAAACCTCCCGCTGCCAATATCAATATAAAAGGGAATACAGGTCCTATAAAGCGATTGCTCCATTCATCGCAGGTAAAAAATATGCCTATTGAAGTAAAAAGTAAATATAGGATAGCAAATAGCCTGACATAATAAAATGAGTTAGCTGCTTTTGAAAAAATACCAATCAGTGCAAAAGGATAAAAAACAGTAAAGCAAATTAATAATAGGTTGTTCTGCCAGCTATAATAGCTCCGGTACATACCGAAAAAATATCCCAGTTTTTTAAACCCGTTCATAAAAAAATTCCCAAACCCTATTTCATTTTTTATAACAGCAAAGGCAGTATACAGTCCTTCCCTGTTATACTCCCGGTAGTTAATAGTATCATTTAATTCCGGTACCTGGCAAATTATTTCCATGCGCCGGATAGAATCGGGATTTACAAAAGCAGTAAATGGTGAATTAAGAAGGATCACTAAAGCAACTACAGCAACTCCAGCCAGAATATAGAACTGTATTCTTTTTTTGTTCCTGTACAGCCAGCTCATCATCACTACCAGCAGGGCTATAAAAAACAATATGCCCACGGGCCGTGAAAACAGGATCAACAACAAGACAACTGCCAAAGCAACCAGCTGGCCCTTTTTTCTTTCGGTTAACCAATTATTAAAAACGTAAATTCCGATTACCAGCAAACTGGTATGTACACTCTCTGAGTACAAAAAGAAATTCCATTTTTGAACGGGATAACAAAGCAGGTAGGCAATAAAAAAACAGAAAGCGATGAGCTTATTTTCTAATACCCTGCTTAATAATTTATATAAACATACTGCTGCAAAAAATGATAAGCCTATTTGTAAAATCGCAATAAAAATAAAGTCCAGGGAGAGTTTTATGAACAATGCAACCAATAAAGAATACACAAGATACAAATACCCAAATACCCCATTAAACAATTCCTGTCCATTCAATATCCGGTTTGCATTATCTATAAATTTTTCTGCCTCTCCATCGGTTTTAATACCAAACTGAAAAAGTAAAATTACGTTGATTGAAAAATAAATAATGGCTGCTGCTATAACTTTTTTCTCAAAAAATAATTTACCGGTTATCATCAAAGTAGTTTGTTGATTTGAAAGTTTATACTTTTTTTCCGGCCATAGCCTTGCTTACTGCAGTATCCATTATTCTTTCTGCATAAGGCCGGGATATCTCATTCAGCTCTTCTGTTTTAGCCTGGATCAGTTTCTTGTCATTCATATCCAGCGAAAGTTGCAATGCCTGCATGGCCAGTGATGTTTGCGTCAGTTCTGACGGGGTAAGGCTTTCATAATTTTTCTGCATGAACTTCTCCGTGGTCTGCAGCAATTGTTCAGCCTCTGTTTTTGCTTCGGTTAAAGCCCTTAGGTCCATATCCTCCTTTGCATGTGTCATCGAGTCAAGCAACATTTTTTCAACATCTTCATCAGACAATCCGTATTGTGATTTTACTTCAATGGACTGCTCCACCCCACTCCTGAGCTCTTTTGCATTTACAACCAATATGCCATCCGCATTTATTAAAAAGCTTATCTCCACTTTAGGCAATCCTGCAGGCATGCCAGGTATGCCGGTCAAATTAAACTCTGCCAGTCGCCGGTTATCCTTTACCATATCTCTCTCGCCCTGGTAAACAGCGATCTTCATGCCGCTTTGCCCGTCTTTATAAGTTGTGTACTGCCTGCTTGCCTTTGCCGGTATTTTTGAATTGCGTGGCAACAAAACATCCATCAATCCTCCCATGGTCTCCAGGCCCAGTGACAAGGGTGTTATATCCAGCAATAACATGTCGGTTGTATTACCGGCTAAGATA
>JBBQYS010000182.1:0-4985 GCA_038208485.1 Chitinophagales bacterium | reverse complement strand
TATGTACTAAAAGAGCTGAAACAATTTATACAGGATGATGAAGCGCCGGAAGCTTGTGTGATTACTATCCCTGCCTCGTTTGACAGTATGCAAAGCAGTGCAACGATAAAAGCGGGTAAGGAAGCGGGTTTCAGCGAAGTGTTCCTGTTGCAGGAACCAATAGCGGCAAGCCTGGCTTTTTTTAATACCACTTCTTTTGATGCGGCTGCAGAGGCGGACAGCAACTGGCTGGTGTACGATCTTGGTGGCGGAACTTTTGATGTGGCGCTGGTGAAAATGAAAGAAGGAGAACTGAAAGTAATAGACCATGAAGGAAATAATTTCCTGGGCGGGATGAACTTTGATGCGGCGATCATTGACCACATCATCATTCCGCAGATAGTGGCGCAGACGGGCATAGAAAACTTTGAGGAGGAACTGAAACAGAAGTTTGGCAAATACGAAATGCTCTACCACAAGATCATGTACTATGCAGAGGAAGCGAAGAAAGAATTGTCTGCCGGCGCTGACGCCATCATAGATTTTTCGGAATCGCTGGATGAGACGGACTACGATTTTACAATACATATTTCGGCAGAAAAAGCGGCAGCACTGTTTGCCCCGATCATAGATGAAACGATAGTGCTGCTGGAAAAAATGCTGCAGAACAATAACCTGCAGCCTGCACAAATCCGACAACTGATACTGGTAGGTGGTAGCACGTATCTCCCGCAACTACGTACCCGCCTTGCAGAAGCCACGGGCATAGAGGTGAATTTCAGCATTGATCCTGTGACATCCATTGGTGTAGGTGCTGCTTACTATGCCGCCAACAAATACTATCAGCCTGCAGAAAAAAATGAGGCCGCTGCTACTGATGATGTGGCTGCTGATATCCTGGCTTCGGTAGATTTTGAAGAAGAAGTGCTGATGGAGGCTGACATTTCCTATAACAGATCGAGCAAGGATGTGGAAGAGGTATTGCTGATAAAACTGAAAGGAGATTATGACAATCATTTCTTCCGGGTAAAAAGAAGTGATGGTGGTTTTGATACCGGCCTGGTAAAGACAAGAGAGAAGATTATTGAATTTCTTCCTTTGCTGCCGAACATAAACAATCATTTTTCTGTACAATTCTTCAACGATAAGAATGAAGAAATAAAAAAACTGGCTGCAGATGTTTCAATAGCGCAGGGCATTTTTAATATAGACGGGCAGCCGCTGCCACACGATATTTGTATAGAGATAGATGACCTGGAAAATAAAACCACGAAGCTGGAAGTCATTTTTTCCCGCAACAGTTTATTGCCACAGAAAAGAACGCTGTACCGGGAAATATCTAAAACCATCCGCAAGGGTTCTGATGACTCCGTGCTGATCAATATCCTGGAAGGAGATGCAGGATCCCGCCCGAGCAGTAACCTGACGATTGGCTGTATACAGGTATCCGGCAAACAATTGCACACTGACCTGGTAAAGGGTTCTGACATAGAAATAAAACTGGAGATTAATGAATCCAGGGTGCTGAGCACAGAAGTATTTTTGGTGATGACGCAACAGGAATTTGAAAATGTATTTTCTCTTTCTGAAAAGCAGGTAAATATTAGCAGGCTGAAGGAGCAGTTTCTACAGCTGGAAAATGAGCTGACCTACACGGTAAAACAGTTTCAATACAATGAGGATGAGATGTGGGAGATACAGGCAGCGGCTTACCTGGAGGAACTGGCTGGCATAAAAGAAAAACTATTAAAACTCACAGACAAGGACCGCTCTGATGACAGGTATATCATTGCAGAAAAAGTGTCCCGCATTTCCCGTGAAGCTGATAAACTTGGTGGCAATGAACGCATAGCACAGATGCTGGAGCAGTACCTGAATATGAAAGAGAATGTAGCTGATACGATCAGTGCGGCGGATTTTGAAAAAGATACCCTGCAAAAATTATTTCTGAAAATAGAACAATCAGAACCGACATTCTTACGTTCTAAAAATGCTTCTGTGATCAGCAGCAAACTAAAACAGCTGAGCGATCTCTGGCTGCAGGCGCTGAGTAATACCAACAGTTACCTGATAGAGCGTTTTATAGAATACAAAAGCCTGGAGGATGGGTTTTTTAAAGATCCACGGGCGGCAAAGTCATTAATAAAAATGGCGGACAAAAGTATGGAGCAGGAAAAGTTTACCGAATTTCGCCGGCAGGTTTTTAGTATTTCCGGCTTGTTGAAAATAGCAAGACAGGATTTTAATAAAGAATTTAAAGGAACCGGCATTGGCTAACACACAATATCAATCTATCATAAGGCTGCTGCAACATTCCGGTGTAGACATTGACGCACCGCTAAATGTGTCCCGGATAAAAAAACTATTGAATGCAGAATTCGATATGTCTGCCAGCGGCTACCTGGAAGCGGATGAATTTAGTTATAGCAAGTCGGAAGTTTTTGAAGAGCTGGACCGCAGCGATTTTGAGAACAGGTTTATCTATCATCGCAGGATATGGAATGACAGAGCCATCCTGGACCTGATGGAAAAAAATGCATTTAATTATTTTGATTTTGACACTCAAATGCGGGCTTACTACAATGACGTTTCATTTGATCAATTTTTCTCTCCTTATTTTGGGTTCTCTTTTCATTACCTCTCCAGGGGATACCTGAACGAGGGCAGGTTTGATGAAATGAGCAGCCTGCTGGCTTATGATGAATTTATGCTTCATGATGAGAGAGAAGAAGCCTTCCGGCCATTGCGTGTTTTCCTGGATGACAGCCTGCGTGCTTTCAGAAATATCAACGCAGAAAATTATGCATCCTTTGCTGATGAAATGCGGCCCTGGGGTTTTCCCAGGTGGAGCAGGATGCTCAATGCATTGCCCGAAGAACTGGAAGACAGGAAAGCAGACATTGCACTTTACCTGGTAAACGTAACGGTAGCGATACAGCGCACAAAAAAAAGTGATTGCAGGTTTATCAGTAACGAACTGGTACAGGTAGAAGAGCTGCCGGAGGAATTGAGAAAGTTGATAAAAAGCAACCACAAAGTGTATACAGGCGGCTCAATAGCTACAAGTAAAAGCGGCGGTATAAGTTACTGGTGGATAGGGTGGGTGGTGATTGTTTTGCTTCGGGTACTAAGTGGGTGTTGAGGGAAAAATAAGTTTACGGAGAATATTTATTTTATTTTTTTCACTATCACGTGTCCTTTATAGACTCCTAAACAACTATATCAATTACAATTAATTTTACTGTCGGTTTCAACAAAATAATCATTGCCAGATAAAGTAAACATACAAGTCAGAGGTCATGTAACAGATGCGTACAGCCGCTGTACCCATTATCATTCACCCCTTGATATCATTGCGATTCGTATGAATTGCTGTAATGAATATTACGCTTGTATTGAATGCCATAACGAATTAGCTGATCACCCCTCATCGGTATGGCTTGCAACTGCATTTAATACAAAAGCAGTGTTGTGCGGATCTTGTGCTCATGAAATGACCATCAGCGAATACCTGGCATCTGACAATCAATGTCCTGATTGCAAAGCGGGTTTTAATCCCGGTTGTAGCAATCATTATCAGTTTTATTTTGAGATGGGATAAAAAAAGCAAACTGCCCCAACGTATTTTCTCTTTACTTTAAAAAGTTGTACTTAAAGCATAAAGATGATTGGCTGATACTTTGTGAATTTGCTTTAGAAGTTTAGCAGAAAAACAGTGGGATGCCTGCAATCAAATTTAAGTAGAAGGCTGAAAGATTTGTTTCATAGTTTTTTCAGGCATCAGCAATTTGATCCGTGCTGATTGCTCATGGGCCAGCCATTTGCCAAACTCATTTTTTGTGTAAGTGATTTAGAAATCGCTCTTAAAATAAACCTTAAAAGTTGAACCTTTTCCAATATCGCTTTCCACTTCAATTTTGCCTCCTTTGTCAGTTATCATGCGGTTGATAATATATAAGCCCATACCAGTGCCTTCAATAAGAGGATTCAGCCTGGAATATTTATCAAAAATTGTTTTTTGATTGCCTGTATCAATTCCTAAACCATTATCATGGATAGAAAGAACGACATAACCATCCTGCTTTACTGTCGATATTAATAATTTTAAATCCTCACCATCCTTTTTATATTTAATGGCATTATTTATAAGATTAAAAACAATGCTCCGTAAATTCTTTCTTGAAAACATTATTTCTGAGGTGTCGAATTGGGTTTCTATGTCAATACCTTTATTATAAATATCATTTCTTAAGGCCAGTTTTACATCATGAAAAATATCTTCAATATTCACCCGCTCATCTTCATTGGGTAGCACCGATTCTATATGAATATGATTAGAAAAATCTTCCAATAAACCTTTCATATTTTCAGAAGCTCTTGTGAGCATTTCTATCCATGTTGTAAATAGTTCTTTATCCTTCTTGTGAAATGATTCCATTAACTCATCTGCAAGTAAGACAATCGTAGAAAGAGGCTGCCTTATGTCGTGCGTTAGTGTATAAAGTAAAGTATCATGCTCGGCATTTAATTGTTCCAGTTCGTTTAAAATAGCAATGCGTTTGGTTATATCTACAAAAGTTATAATTACACCGTCAGTTCTATTTTCCTTCCTGATTTTGTAAGGCAAAATATTCATTTGGAACCATCTTTTGTCGGTTGTTTGAACCTCTTTTTCCAGGATGTCCCCTGTGGCAATTACTTCGTTTATATTTTCAATTAAAGTTGGATAGCGAATATTGTCTGTTACGTCGTGAATATTTTTGTTGATATCAGCTTGAGTCAAAGTAAACTGCTTCATAGCCGGAGGTGTAAATTTCCGTAGTATAAGGTTCCCGTCTACATATAATTGTGGAATAATGGTATTAGCAAAGTAATTTTCCAAGTCCTCATTCAATTCATCTAATTTTTCAGCCGACGCTTTAGGGGTAGTTTTTTCCACTGTTTTTTATTTTGGAGATTGGCAAAAATATTTGTTTTAATGTTAATAGAGCACCAATAATAGCCAG
>JBBQYS010000181.1:0-5110 GCA_038208485.1 Chitinophagales bacterium | reverse complement strand
GCAAAGCCAAGGGAAACCAATACCCGTGTGTCTTTAAGCAAAATAGATCCGAACCCAAATCAGCCAAGAAAAGATTTTTCTGAAGATGCGCTTTCTGAGTTAGCTAATTCAATTAAACTACACGATATCATACAGCCGCTTACTGTGACTGTTACCGCAAACGGCAGGTATTTACTGATTGCAGGTGAAAGACGATACCGTGCTGCAAAACTTGCTGGTCTCAGCGATGTGCCTGTATATATCCGTGATACAAAGAACAGCAAAATACTCGAACTGGCCTTGCTGGAAAACCTGCAAAGGGAAGACCTGAACGCCATGGAGATTGGCCTGAGTTATAAAAGGCTGATGGACGACCTGGAATATACACAGGAAGAAGTGGCCGAACGTATGGGTAAAGAGAGAAGTACTGTGGCCAACTATATCAGGTTGCTGAAACTGCCTCCCGACATACAGGTAGCAGTACGCAATGGTGTGATTAGTATGGGCCATGCAAGGGCACTGGTAAATGTAGACATGGTAGATAAACAATTATTCATTTTTTCTGAAATAAAAAACAAAGGACTTTCGGTGCGTCAGACGGAAGAACTTGTGAGAAAACTTTACCACGACACCAGCAACAGCGCTGTTAAGAATCCTGTAAAAAATACGCTGTCACCGGCGATGAAGAAAATAGAGGATAACTTAGCAAGCAGCTACAGCACTAAGGTTAAGCTCAATCATTCCAAAAAAGGATCAGGAAGTATTGCTTTTGATTATTACTCCCTGGAAGAGCTGAACGGCCTGCTGGACAAGTTGAAAATAAACGTACAATAATGAGGGCTTTTTATTTTATTGTTTTTTCTTTCTTCGTTTTTTTTACAAATAAAGCTGCTTTTGCGCAGACGCCAAAACGCACTGATTCGCTTTATTTGGTTACTAAGGATTCTACGGTAACAAATGATACAGCAAAGAAATACAATCCCAATATTGCCATCCGCCGTTCTGCCATGCTTCCCGGTTGGGGACAAATAACCAACAAAAAATACTGGAAACTTCCTATTGTCTACGGAGCACTTGGCACAACTACTTATTTATTTTTCCGCAACCTGAAGCAGTATAAAGAAAGTAAAGAAGCCTTTATCCTGGCAACCGATGGAGATACTTCCAATGACTTTCGCATTAAACAACCCTATTTCAATGTACGGTTTCAGCCCCAGCTGATACAAAGTTTTAAAGCTTCTGTAAGACAAAATGTTGATTACTCTGTGCTGGCATTTATCATTATCTGGGGATTGAATGTTGCGGATGCTGCCGTAGATGCCCATCTGAAGACTTTTGATGTGAGCGATGACCTGTCACTTCGTATTGATCCGGGATATAGCAATATGGCTCGCACTAATGGTATTAGCCTGGTATTGAAAATCGGAAAATAAAAATCCTCCTTCATTGATTTTAGTTTGCAAAATTTCAGCCTTAAGTTTGCAGCTAATAATTATTTATTTAAATAGATGCAAATAGCAATCATTGGTTATGGTAAAATGGGGCATGCCATTGAAGAAATTGCCGTTGCAAAAGGCCATAGTATAGACCTGACCATTTCTATAGACAACCTGCAAGATTTTACGATAGAAAATCTCCAAAAATGTGATGTGGCCATAGAGTTCAGCACACCGGAAACTGCAGAAGAAAATATCAGAACCATATTGGATGCCGGTATTCCGGTCGTGAGTGGCAGTACGGGCTGGACCGATCATTTACCGGAAATACAAGACCTCTGTATAAACAAGCAGGGCAGCTTTTTGTATGCGAGTAATTTCAGTGTTGGCGTGAATATCTTTTTTGCTTTAAATAAAAAACTTGCTGAGCTCATGCAGCATCAGGGACAGTATAAGGCCTCTATAGAAGAAATACATCATACCGAAAAGAAAGATGCACCAAGTGGAACGGCCATTACCCTGGCCAACCAGGTGATAGAAACCTTACAGGATCTGGAGAAATGGGAGAACCAGGAATCTTTAGAAGAAAATGTTTTGGGCATAGTGAGCAAAAGAGAAGATCCGGCACCCGGCACCCATATTGTAAAATATGCATCAGAAGTAGATGAGATCGAGATCATTCATACCGCACACAGCAGGAAAGGATTTGCAGAGGGAGCCGTTTTAGCTGCTGAATACATTTTTGGAAAAAAAGGTGTGTTCACTATGGCAGATGTACTGGGATTTTAAGTAAGCTAACCAGCAAGTGGTTTGTGGAGACACAAACCACGGCACAGTTCACTATGGCAGATGTACTCGGAATTTTTATTAGGTTAACTTTGACTGACAGGGTACATTTCAAATTTTCGCAGCAGCAAGTGGTTTGTGGAGACACAAACCACGGAAGAGACACAAACCACGGAAGAGTTCACTATGGCAGATATACCGGGATCTTAAGTAGGCTAACTTTGACTGACACCAGTTGTTGATTAAAAAATTTTAAAAATTATCTTTACAGGTACATGAAACTAACAGTCAGTTTATTTTCTCTGTTATTATTATTTTGCACAGAAGGAGCATTTGCACAAGGCTGTACGGCACTTGGTCAAAATCCCTCCACTGCATTTCCCGTTTGTGGCAGCACCACTTTTATACAGAACACAGTTCCTTTATGTACCAATCCAAGGTTTCCCGTGCCTGGCTGTACTGATGGGGCTGATTATGGAAAAAATCCTTACTGGTATAAATTCACTTGTTTTCAATCCGGCACATTAAGTTTTCTAATAACGCCACATATCATTACCGATGATTATGACTGGCAGTTATTTGATATCACAGGAAAATCTCCTAACGATATTTACAGCGATCCTACCCTGGTAGTAACCGGCAACTGGAGCGGAACTACTGGTCTTACTGGTGCCAGCGCCTCCGGTGTGAATTATATACAATGTGCCAGTACACCATCTGACAACAAACCAAAATTTGCACTTAGCCCAAACATAATACAGGGGCGAAATTATTTGCTCATTGTCAGTCATTATGATGACACACAAAGCGGCTACGATCTTTCTTTCGGCGGGGGCACTGCCGTGATCACTGATCCAAAACTTCCCCTGCTTAAATCAGCAGATGCAGCCTGTGATGGAACAAAAATTCGGGTAAAATTAAATAAAGACATGAAGTGTAACACACTTGCGGCAAATGGATCAGATTTCAGGTTGTCCCCATCATTAGCAATCACTAATGCAGTAAGTACACAATGCAGTTCCTCCTTTGATATGACAGAACTCGAGCTTACCGTGGGTACTCCATTGCCTCCAGGAACTTACACAATTTTTGCGAAGATAGGCTCGGATGGAAATACCTTAAAAGACAATTGCGACAGGCAGGTGCCGGTTGATGATACCTTACAATTTACCGTTTACCCTTTGGTCCCTACTCCAATGGATAGCCTGACCAAAGTAAAATGTGCGCCGCAAAAACTGGAATTGGTTTTCAGGAAAAAAATGCAATGTGGCTCTGTGGCTGCTAATGGAACTGACTTTATTGTTAGCGGCCCTACAGCTGTGGTTGTTAGTGCTGCAGCAGGAGATAGTTGTGTAAATGGCCTCTCCAATAAAATAATCGTAACACTTTCCGGGCCGCTTCAGCTTGGTGGCATGTATAATATCAGGTTGGTAAATGGGAGTGATGGAAATACCATTACAGATGAATGTGCCCAACAAACCCCTGCAGGAAACAACATTAATTTCCTGGTCAGCGATACCGTAAATGCAGAATTCACTTACAATGTATTGTATGGTTGCGATCAGAATATCATCAATTATATTCATGATGCACGAAATGGAGTGAATGTCTGGCAATGGAAATTTGATACAACCAGCACCAGTACGCTACAAAATCCAATTGTCAATTACACGAATTTTAAACCAAAAAATACACGGCTCATTGTTTCTAATGGTGTGTGTAAAGACACTTCTGCACAGGTGATTATTTTTGACAATTACATAGAAGCAAAATTCACATGTACTAATATTTTATGTCCGGGTGAAACTGCTTCATTCAAAGAAGTAAGCCTGGGCAACCTGGTAGAATGGAAATGGGATTTTGGTAATGGACAGAGTTCCAATTTAAAAGATCCGCCAAACCAGAGTTATACGCCAAGAGGCAATTCAGACTATAATGCCCGTCCGCAACTCATAGTAAAAAATGATTACGGCTGCTACGATACTACCAAAGGATTTATCAGGGTAGCATACAGCTGTTTTATTGCCGTGCCTTCTGCCTTTACACCAAATGGTGATGGCCGCAATGATTATCTCTATCCACTGCAGGCTTACAAAGCCACCAATCTCAACTTCAGTGTCTACAATCGTTTTGGAGAACTGGTATTCCACAGTAAAGACTGGACCTACAAATGGGATGGCCGCTACAAAGGACAGGCCGCAGATGCCGGCACATATGTGTGGGTATTGAGCTATACAAATTCTGATAATGGTGCGGTGGTAAATCAGAAAGGGACGACGGTTTTGGTTAGATAGAGACGTTAGATCGTCAGACTTTAGACCGTGAGACTGCAGACCGTAAGACGCTTCAGAATTAAGACGGTAGACTTTCAGACGGTAGACTCTGAGATTTTTTAGCCCGGCTAAATATTTTCAAAATGTATTTTGGATAGTGGATGTTGACTGCAATCAGGAACTTTTTTTATAATAGTAAAACTTATCTAAACTTTCTAAACTCCTAAACCTTCTAAACTTCTAAATTTTCTAAACTTCTAAATTTTCTAAACTCCTAAACCTTCTAAACTTCGTAAACTTCTAAACTTTCTAAACCACATAAAACAATACTAAACCTTCTAAACTCCTAAACCCTAAACACCCTCAACAATGCTCAACAACACTAAACCACACTAAACAATCCTCCCAACCCTCCAAACTTTTCAAAACCATACATTTGCACCAAACAACAACATGCATTATGGTGTACTACGGCGATTACTTACAACTCGATAAAATAATAGACGCACAGGAACCCGAAAGTTTTAAAGAAGGTAAAAAGCCGGCACATGATGAAATGCTTTTTATCATCATTCACCAGGCGTATGAATTATGGTTTAAGCAAATACTATTTGAGGTCAATTCTGTGATAGAAAT
>JBBQYS010000180.1:0-5144 GCA_038208485.1 Chitinophagales bacterium | reverse complement strand
GGACCACCTTTGGCGGTAAGTTTATTTCTTAAAAAATGCTTGCTACCGGCGCCACCATGACCGCTGCGGCAGAATACTTTTATCTGATCTACAAAATTTGAACGTTCCATTGCAGTAAAGGTGCGAAAAATTTGGTTAGGAAGGGGTTTGGTGCAGGTTTAGCATTGTTTAGTATTGTTTAGAAGGTTTAGAGGTTTAGGGGATTAGTTTTTACATTTTACTCCTGCATTGCGGGATCTTCGATTTTTACATTTTACTTCCATGAACCAGAGAAAAGACGATAGACCTTTAGACTGTAGACCTTTAGACTGAAGACAAATCATCAGGCTGTGCCTTTCCATGAACCATGAACCATGAACCTACTCACTCCAGTAAAGAACTTTTCACTCTAAACTTTTCACTTTTCACTTCTCTTTCTCCATCGTACTCCCCAATATACCCCTCAAATCTTCCAACGTATTTATATCTGCAACTTTCTTATCCTGCCGCCATCTTTTGATGCGTGGAAAACGTAGTGCCAGTCCGGCCTTGTGGCGTTTACTCTCTGCTATGCCTTCAAATGCGATTTCAAAAACCAGCTCGGGTTTTACGGTTCTTACCGGGCCAAATTTCTCTACCGCATTCTTGTTTACAAAACTGCTCACCAGTTTTATTTCTTTATCAGTAAGGCCGCTATACGCCTTGGCTATCGTCACCAGTTGGTCACCGTCTTTTACTGCGAAGGTATAATCTGTATAATAACTGCTGCGGCGCCCGGCTCCTTTCTGTGCATAAATCATCACGGCATCTATGGTGAATGGTTCTATTTTCCATTTCCACCAATCGCCTCTTTTTCTGCCGGTGTGAAAGATGGAATCCAACTTTTTCAGCATCAGCCCTTCGCTGTTCATTTCCCGGCTTCGTTGTCTTTCTGCCGCCAGTTCTTCCCAGTCTTTTGCTACCACAACCGGTGATAAATACACCGGGTTTTCTTCCGGTATACTATTAATAACTTCTGCCAGCAAAGCTCTTCTTTTTCCCAGCGGTTCTTCCCTGATATCCTTTCCGTTTATTTCCAACAAATCATACACATAAAATCCTATCGGAGATTCATCCAGGTTTTTTTTGCTGATCGTTTTTCGGTTCAGTCTTTTCTGCAAACTACTAAACGAGAGTACCTGGCCTTCCTGCACAGCAAGTATTTCTCCATCCAATACAATTCCGTCGGGCAGCACGTCCCGCAAGGCTTCCAGCTCCGGAAACTGTGGGGTGATCAGTTCTTCACCACGGCTCCAGACAAATATTTCACCGGCACGTTTTATGATTTGTCCACGAATACCATCCCATTTCCATTCTGCCTGCCAGAGACTGATATCTCCCAGGTTTTCCGGTTCCTGCTCCAGCGGGTAAGCCAGGCAAAAAGGGTATGGCAGCGACGTATTATTTTCTATATCCACACCACTGATCAGTTCATCATAATCTGTGCTGAACGGATCCCAGTTGCCCATAATGCTGTGGGTGAGTTTATTCGCTTCTATGCCGGTATGTTTTGCTATGGCCTGCACCAATAATTTTTGAGAAACACCCAGCCTGAAGCCACCACCAATCAGTTTATTAAAGATGAGTCTTTCCTGTGTTTCCAGGCCACTCCAGGCATCCAGCACAAAAGCTTTTTTTTCTTCGTCTGTCTTTTTGCCAACGGCAGTAATTTCATTGATCCATTCATCAATAGATTTATGGATGGCATGGGTGGGTTTTGGCAACAACAAAGAAATCGTTTCTCCGAGGTCACCCACGGCGGAATAGCTTTCTACAAACAACCATTCCGGGATGCCGGTTATTTCTATCGCCCATTGTTTCAGGAATTTTGTTTGTATTCCCCGCCTGGGTCTTTTGCCGGTAAACAAAGCCAGCAGCCATATTTTATCCCTCGCCGGCGCCGTATCCAGGTACCGCACCATTGCATTAACCTTATCAGTGGTTTTGTTACTAACCTCCAGTTCGCTGATAAAATTTGCAAATCTTTTCATAGACTTTTAGATGATAGACTATAGACCTTTAGACGAAAGTTTTAATATTTTGAATTGCGTTTAGATTTTTAAAAAGTAAAAAGTAAAAAGTAAAAATCTGAAGATCCCGCAAGGCGGGAGTGAAACCTTGCTCTGTGGGTGACAGATATTGTCTTGAGCCACTCCAAACATTTTTTTACTTTTTACTTCACATCACTACCTTTTCATTCTTCACTTTTAGTTTTTATCTCCTCCTCCTCCTCCTCACTCTCCCCTTGGGGGACCGGGGGGGCTTCCGTTTTCACCTCTTCACTATATATACCAATCTCATTTAAATATTTACTAAAAGTCGCCGTACTGCCATGTGTTACATACACCGTTTCAGCGCCGGTTGCTTTTATGCTGCTGAGCAATCCATTCCAGTCAGCATGATCGCTGAGGGCAAAACCCGCATCTGCACTCTGCCAGCGCCTGCTGCCCCTTACCTGCATCCAGCCGCTGCAGATGGCTACCGCAGCACCGGGAATTTTCTTTAGCCAGTTCGTTCCTTCCAGTGCCGGTGGCGCAATTACAATATTATTTTGCACCAGGCTCTTGTCCGTTTCTGCGGTCAGGATAGTTGTTTCCGGCAACACAATTCCGGCAGATTTTATCGCTTCATTTATGTTGTGCACCGCACTGTGTACAAACATGGGTGCCACACCTTCCAGCCCTTTCATCACCCGCTGGCTTTTGCCCAGGCTGTAAGCAATGAACACACTCGTTTTATTATTCGCCTGGTTATTCAGCACCCATTTTTTTATGTCGCCAAAAATTTCGTCCTCCGTTTTCCAGTGATAGATCGGCAGGCCAAAAGTACTTTCCGTAACAAAACTATGGCAGCGCACCGGCTCAAAGGCAGTGCTGATGCCATCGTAACCATCTTTATAATCTCCGGAAACTACCGCCACCTCACCTTTGTATTCCATCCGCACCTGCGCCGAACCTATGATGTGGCCGGCAGGATGCAGGCTCACTTTCACACCATTAATAAAAGTTGATTCGTAATAAGGCAGCGTACTCACATTGGCATCTTCCCCAATCCGCAACTTCAGTATCGGCTTCGTGTACTCATGGCAGAGGTAATGCTTCATGCCCCAGCGTGCATGATCCGCATGACCATGCGTGATTACCGCACGATCTACCGGCAGCCAGGGATCTATATAGAAATCTCCCTGCGCACAATAAATGCCCCGGTTGGTAAAAGAGATAAGTGCCAAAATGAGTTGCTTAAATGAAAGTATTGTTTATCAACAACTGCACCAGTCTAAAAGTTGCTTTGGCGCTGTCAGCGGCGAAGCATTGTTCAGCCTTTGTCCGGGCTGCTGCCATGTACTCCTCCTCGCCTACGGCGGAGTGCGGGGTACATGAGCTGCATCCCGCATCGTTTCAGCGGTTGAAGCATTGGGCGGCTTTTACTACAATATCTTTTTTCTCCGTTTTTATTTTCCCGGCAATGTCTTCGCTGCGACGAACGTTGCGTATTTCTTTTCCGCCATAGATAGCCAACCCCTTCATTTGGGACTTCTGCCATCTGGCCTCCCGGCCAACGGCATAATCACTACAATTATTTTCTACATTTGAGTATTCATCTCCAAACACTTCAGTCTTGCAGTACCCAACGATTTGGCCACTGTTCTTTACAGCTACGATCCTTAACTGGCAGCCTATTTTAGCCACTGATGATAGTAAAGACATCATTTTTGAAAGTCTTCAATTCCTGGTAAAGGAAAATCGGATTCGCCTATTTGGCTTTGTCATCATGAGCAATCCCGCTAAACGGACGGGCAGGCATATACACCTTATTTGGCAGCCTTTGCAGCAGTTTACACTTACCCAGATACAACTATCACTAATGACGTTTACTGCCAGGAAATTAAAAACGAAACTCATGGGAGATGATCCTAAGCTATTAGAAAAGTTTCAGGTAAATAAGTATGATCGAAATTACCAATTCTGGAAGAGAGTCATTGAGTATAGAATTATCTGCTGAATCTTTTTTATTACAAAAACTAAACTACATGCACAACAATCCTGTAGTTGCCGGTCTAGTGAAGCATCCGGAAGATTACAAATATTCATCTGCTCACTTCTATCATACGGGGCATGATATGTTCAATTTACTAAGCCATTACCGGGGATGATAATTGTATATTCGTTGTAGGTTTTCTAAGTGCCGTTGGCCGGGAGGCCAGGCGGCGGAACGGGTCTTAAGTTTGGACGGAGGGAATTTAGACACCTACGGCGGAGAGGGTTTTTGCTCCTCTGTTTCCTCGTTTTTTTTTATTTTTAAGCTATGGCACAATGGAAAAATTATTTTGTAAAATACGCTTCGCTTATCGACGATCATTTTGATGAACTGGTCACTGATTTTAGAAAACGCCTTGGCAGTTTTAAACCTCTACAAATTGTTGCGTACAGGAGCTATGGCACGGCTTCATCCATTTACATAAAAGGCAGGGTGCTGGAGGATAAAAAAATTGCAGCGCCTGGCGACAAAGACACAGTATTAACCAACCTGCTGAACATGTACAAGCGTTTTGAAACCGACGAAGTGCCAGGTGCAGTAGTACAGGCAAGGGTTGCTGAAAAAACTTTTGATGTAACCACAGATGAGGAAGGATATTTTGTTTTAAAAATTGCACCCAAACAACCCATTGAGGAAGCAACATTGTGGCACAGGATACCTCTACAAATCATGGATGCGCCCATTCCGCATGAAAAAGGAATAACCGCAAAGGCAGAAATAATGATTCCCCCACCCGATGCCGAGTATGGCATTATCAGTGATATTGACGATACCATTATCCGCACGGGTGCAACAGATTTGCTGGCCATGAGCCGCACCACCTTTTTACACAATGCCAGGACAAGATTGCCGTTTGCCGGTGTTGCAGAATTCTATCGTTCATTACAACTGGGCAGGAATGGAAAACGGAACAATCCATTTTTCTATGTGAGCAGCAGCCCATGGAATTTATATGATCTACTCAAAGATTTCCTGGACCTCAACGATATTCCGGAAGGGCCTTTGCTGCTCCGGGATTTTGGCCTGAACCAAACACCTGAAAACGGCGGTGGCCACATGGGGCATAAACTAAAAGAAATAGAACAGAT
>JBBQYS010000179.1:0-5292 GCA_038208485.1 Chitinophagales bacterium | reverse complement strand
ATAACCAGTCCATTGATCTGTTCTGACTTTGGCATCTTTCTTTGAAATATGGTTTTCAAAAATTTGCTTTAGTTCCTTACTGCTATAGTCCTTTATTACCATGCCATATGCCCTTCCCGTTTTTCCACCTTTTCGAATCTCTACCGCTATACTAACGAGCTTTTTATCTCCCTTGCTTCGTCCCTGACTACCGTCATCATGGCCGCCAATAGCCATTTCATCGACATCTACCCGTCCATCTAAAGGGCTTGAGCCACTGGATGCCATTACCGCTTGTATCTTTCGTTTAAATGCCCAGCATGTCATTTGGCGTAAGTCCAGTTCTCTTGATAATTCCCAGGAGGACATTCCTTTCTTGCTCACACTTACTCTGTAACAAATATGAAAGGCCTTGAGCAAGGGGAACTTTATTTTATGAAAAAGTGTTCCTGCCGTTGGCGATTCTTCATATCCACATTGCTTGCATCGTACATTATTTGAACACTTGCCTTTCCAAAATTCCTTGCTCGTACATTTCCTGCATCTTACTCCATCTTTCCATTTTATATCGATTAAATAGGATATACAATCAGCATCACTTTGAAATTGTTTTGTGAATTCCAATAAACTCATCCCTGTAAACATGGCTAAAGTATTTAGTCAAATATACTAAATAGTTTAGTGATACCCAACAATCACGACCTATCCGCTTTATTCTATAATTTTTTTTGGGAGCAATGCTAATCAGGCTGCCCTGGACTGGATAAACAAACATTAGGTTACTATATGACATCGAAGAACTCGAACCCGCCGTAAAAGATAAACTCTTCTTCTTGGGCAATCATCCGTGATGCGAAAACAACCAAAGCATACAGCCATTAGACCACAAAGCGGGGCTGTGTCCAGCTTTGTAGTTTATATTTATTTTCTATTAGTATCTCACTGAAGATATTTCACTGGTAATGAATCCCAGCCATTATAGGGAGACTCTTGTAAGGAATCAGGAACTGGAGTATTTTCGTCAACAGTTAAGTAGCAAGTAGGACAGGAAGGTATAATTTTAACAAAAAATCTCCTGCCAGTGTCTTTATGAGAAATGGTTTTTGATAAAAAATCTGAGTTATATTCTACACTTTGATATTGGAAGTTTATGAAACCCCTTAAGCTTGCTTTGGCACCTTCTATTCTTGTTATAGTTCCAATTACGAAAATTCCTTTTTCATTTAGCTGTCTTTTAGTATACACATCCCAAAAAATAGAAATCAAAATAATTATTCCAGCTATCAACAAACCAATTTTTGTATTTCTACTCATCACTTTTGCGTTAGTGTTTTTTCTATCAGAATTTTATTAGCAATCTGTGTAACAACAGAAGTTGGAGTTCCCATGCTAAATTCTACAACATTCTGTTCAAAGACGTTTTTCAAAGGCGGTAAACTGGTTCCTATACGATTAACAATGCCTCCACCAACTAAAGAAGTACCAAAATTAAGTGCAGCCTCGTCCAAATCCTTATTTAAACCTAGCATTGAAAATTTTTGATTACCGTTTGCGAAAGGTGTATAGTTAACCGTTCCGCCTACTATTGCAGCTGACCCAAAAGGCAGTAACGCATCCGCAGCAACCCCAATAACATCTATATTTCGTGGCCCATTTATTGCCGCTTGGGAGACAAGAAGTATAAGAAGGAATAACGGTAACGTTACGTGTTACTGATTTTGTAATTGATCCAAATTATTGCTGGCTATTGTTTGAGCTTTAAAGCCCTCCAATAATTGTACGATGTTAGTTAATTCTTTTATGGTTTCTGCTTTATAGCTTTTACTATTCTTACTTTTTATGGTTGTATAATATTCAAGTTTAGCACGTCCTTTTCTTTCATTTTGCCATTCAGTAGCTGTTTTATTTTCAGCTTCGCAGGTCGTTA
Source organism: Chitinophagales bacterium (assembly GCA_038208485.1). Lineage (GTDB taxonomy): Bacteria > Bacteroidota > Bacteroidia > Chitinophagales > Chitinophagaceae > Ferruginibacter. Next base: position 3,386 of record JBBQYS010000179.1, on the reverse strand, counting down.
GTTTATAATGGTGCGCAAACATTATTTCCCTATGGGTTGCAGTATTTATTTTTGTTTGTTGAGGTGGTAATGCTTTTGCTTCAAGTGCAAGTGTTTCGCATATCTTCAGAAAACTATCAAATATTCGCTTTTTCTTATCTTGATGTATTGTTTCCTCAAGATAAATAACCCAGGTCTCAATAATATTATAGATCCATCCTGCTAAGTCTGGGTAATGCCTTAGTTCGGTTTCCTTAAAAATTTCAATTGGGTAACTTTGCAAATCTGTTGAACAAACATTTTTATCAAATAGCGTATCACGCAATGAGTTTATTCTTGTAACTACTTCACTACAATCAAAAGGAAAATAAACCTTGTTTTTTCGGAATTGAATATAGTTATCTGAACAACCAATTATTATAGAATAAGGGTCTTCATACTTACCAACTTCTTTACATTTTTCCATTTGTCCTTTATGCCTTAATAATTATCATTTTTTAAACCCTATCCGGTCCCTGTCCTGCCATTTTCTTTGTGCCGCCTTTTCGTCTAACAGGTTTTCCATTGCATCATAAATTTGGTTTAGCTGTGCATCATGTTCACCTAACCTTTCCTTTATTTCTTTCAGTTGTTCTTTCAAATCACTTTGCTTTAGTAGAATCTTTCGTACTTCAACAAAAGCCCTCATTATGGCAATGTTCATGTTTACTGCCTTATCGCTGTTTAGTATTCCGCTTAACATTGCTACACCTTGCTCAGTAAAAGCATAAGGCAAATACCTTGTTCCGCCCCGACCTTTTGAGGTTTCATTTTGCAACCTCAAAGGATTATCGGTTTTGTCTAAGGTTTCAATTTGAAACCTCAAAGCTTCAAACTCTCCTTTTGTAAGCTGAAACATAAAGTCATTAGGAAACCTTTTAATATTACGCTTTACGGCGAGGTTTAAGGCTTTGGTTTCGGTTTCATATAAGGCTGCCAAATCCTTATCCAGCATTACCCTTTCGCCCCTTATTTCGTATATCCGGTTTTGTATGCTTTGTATAATATTCATGGATAGGTTTTACCAAGTTTCTTTTTTCTGCACTTGATTTTTTCACTTTCAGCCTGCCTGAACAGGGGGTTTCCAATCTTTTGGATATACCTTATTGAGAACTTCATCGACCTCGTCGGCTGTCGCTCCATTCTTTTTTGCTAAAAGTATAAGAAGTCCGATCTGAGTTTTGCCCATTTTTAGCATTTGTCCTATTCCAAAAATCCATCTGGTAACCAGAACTCCGACAATTAAAGCAAGGATGCCAATAATTATTTCATTCATTTTGTAATTTTTTTCGTTATGCCAAAACGTAAAAGCACGATTGGTTTGTGAATAAATAATGGTCTCTTTAGTTACCCGGCTGCTTGTAAATTATTTTTGAATGCTGTTAATGCCTTTACCGTTTCTTTTTTGCTTTGTGCACACTCATAAGATACGGCGGTTCCTATCCTGTCATTATCCCTTAACTCTTTGGCATAGTCGGCAAAGGAAAGGTTTATAGTATCCTTCGCACCCCTGTTGGTTAGGTAATGCTTCTCAAATGCCTTCCAGGTAAATATTGGCAGGACTTGAATTATCTCAATGGCTTTATTCTCAAAAGCGGTAACCTTTTTCTTTAATGCCTTTTCGGTTCCGCGCAACCTTTTAGAAAACATTACTCTTTCAAATTCCTTTTCTGTAAGATCGTAGGGTGTACTGTAATACACCTGCTTTCTTTCAAAAGTTACCCTAAGCTTTGCAGGAAAGGTTCCATCCTGTTTTTTTCTGCGCTTATCTAAAACGGTTGCTGTCTTTGCTGTAGTCATAACATGAATATTGCATTTGCATACAATTCTAATTAATAAACAGATTACAACAATAAATTATTTATTCGATGAAATGCAGTGCTGTAAAGGGTTTTACTATTTGTTTGCTAATAAATGTAATAAGGTTAATAACGGGGTAAAATACGACTGTTAATCAGAGGGTCGCCCGTTCAAGTCGGGCAGGGGGAGCAGAAAGCCCTGGTAAAATGCCGGGGCTTTTTTCTATATGTACTACCTGTATATTCTGTATTCTGAAACATCCGACTGCTATTACATTGGATATTCTGCAGATCCTTTTCGACGACTCGAAGAACACAACAGTTCCCCAAGTTACCCTGAGCCGGGAAAGAACTCTTCCGCTAACTTCGCTATGGGATAAAGAAACCTACCAGATAGGTTTCTCAAGAAGACCAAGTAATTTTTAACTTCATTATCAAATTCTATAAATGTCCCAAGAGGATATACAACTATTGTATTAAGACGTAAGATGTGTTTTTCCCTTTCCCTTCTGTTGTATCCTTTACAAGAACACGGCGCTCTACTAAATCAGTAATATCTCTTAGAGCAGTGTCGGACGAACATTTAGTTATTTTCGCCCACTTCGATGTTTTGAGTTTACCCTCAAATCCGTCCAGCAATTTATTAAGCATCATTTTTTGCCGTTCATTAAATTGAGCTGGATGTGTTTCCCAGAATTTTGCTTTCTTCATTACAAGAGCAAGTGTTTCGTCGGTGGACACTATCGCACTACCCAGGCATTGAAGGAACCAGCTTAGCCAGGGGGTGATATCCAGGCTTCCTTGCTGAGTGCTTTCTAACATCTTGTAATATTCGTTCCGCTCTTTTCGAATTTGTGAAGACATGCTGTAGAAGCGCTGCTTACTACTATCGGCGCGGGCTAGTTGCATATCTGTAATAGCTCGAGCAATTCGACCATTGCCATCGTCGAAAGGATGTATTGTTACAAACCACAAATGACTGATCCCAGCCTTGAGCACCGGGTCGGTATCATTGGCAGTATTGAACCAGGAAAGGAATGCTTTCATTTCGTCCTGGAGAAGGTCTGCATCCGGTGCCTGGTAGTGAACCTGTTCTCGCCCAAATGCACCAGAAACCACTCGCATAGGATTTTCCTTACTGTTATTCCTCCAGTTACCCACTACGATTCTTTGCATTCCGCTTCTGCCTGTAGGAAATAAAGCGAAATGCCAACTGAACAAACGTTCATCAATAAGCGCCGACTTAAATTCCTGCGTTGCGTCGAGCATCATTTCGACAACGCCTTCAACATTTCTATCAGCAGGTACAAGGCCGGCTATATCCATTCCGAGCCTTCTTGCGATGGATGATCGTACCTGGTCCGAATTCAATATCTCGCCTTCTATTTCGCTCGATTTAAGAACATCTAAAGTGAGGGTTTGTAAATTGGCTTCAGCTTGCAGGGAGAATCCCAAACCTTCCATCTTGCCTAAGAGCCGACCTTGTTGAAATCGAACTGCTGCCAGAATTGGTTCCAGAACATCAGGGTTCCACTTTAATTTCGGCCATTCCCTTAATTGATGAATATA
>JBBQYS010000178.1:0-5337 GCA_038208485.1 Chitinophagales bacterium | reverse complement strand
GGAATATATTGTGGCGTTAGAAAAGTACAGGCATTTTGGTAAAGCAGCAGAAGCATGTTTTGTAACACAACCATCTCTGAGTGCACAGATCAAAAAACTGGAGGACGAAATCGGAGCGGCTATTTTCATGCGAAGTAAACTCCCTGTCACACTCACAGAAACCGGGGAATTAATTGTGACACATGCTAAACAGGTACTCAGTAAAGTAGAAGTACTGAAGCATATTGTGCCTGAACAGAATAATTCACTAAAAGGAAACCTCAAAATAGGCATCATCCCTACCCTTGCACCCTATCTTTTGCCTCTCTTCATCAAAGACTTTATAGACACTTACCCAGACATCAGGCTCAGCATTCGTGAAATGAGAACTGAAGACATCATTAATGAAATAAAAAATGGGAATACAGATATTGGGCTGATGGCAACTCCCTTAAATGATGGAGCACTAAAAGAGGATATTTTGTTTACTGAACCATTTATAGCGTATATCAATAAGAATGAAAAATTATATAACAAGAAATTCATTTTACCCAAAGACATAAACCCAGATAGAATGTGGCTTGCAGAAGAGGGACATTGTATCCGCAACCAGGTGTTGAATTTATGTGAGCTACAGAAACATTCTTCTTATGAGAACCACCTTGATTATGAAACCGGTAGTATAGAAACTTTAAAAAGATTTGTAGAAAAGAATGAAGGGATTACACTCTTGCCTCAACTTGCTACCTTGGACATGAATGAAGAAAAATTAAATATGCTACGCTATTTTAAAGAACCTGCCCCGGCAAGGGAGATCAGTATTGTAACCCGACATAATTTTATTAAAACCCGCATCACTAAATTGTTGAAGGCTTCTATCTGTAATAATCTACCGGCAGAGATTACTGCTAGTACAAAAAGAAAAGTATTGCCAGTGATTTTATAAGTTATGATATAAACTTATTGCAACTCCGCTTGATTATTACCCGGCTTCGACAAGCTCAGCCTGGCGAACTTAATAATTGTACAAGGCTTTCATTTTAAAAAATTTATTATCGGGACTAGGAGGACTTTAATTTTTCTTTAGGTACACAATTCGGAACTGTTTTCCCATCCTTCTTTTTGGTACCTACCTGTTTGTAATCTCTCCAGCAGGGATCATCTTTTTTTTTCGTCGCTTTTTTTGCCTTTGCCATTGGTCGATGCTTTTTTTGTTTTAATTGGTTTTATTGATTTTGAAGAATTTTTATCAGAAGGATCTTGCTCTCTACTGCAGTAAAAACTGCTACGCTTAGTTTTGCCAAGTTTCTGCTTCATTATCTTTGCGCCACAACGGATGCAGGTTTCCTGGTTATAGGCTTTCCAGTTTTTTGAAAGCGTGCCCAGCTGTTTTTGATTGTAAAATTCCCAGGCATATTTTTCCACCTCGATCACAATCTTAGTTATTGCAGCAGCAGGAATGTCTTTACATTTTTCTGCAGGATATACTTTTGCTCTCCACAACACTTCATTTTTGATAATATTTCCTACCCCGGAAAAAATCTTCTGATCCATTAAAGCATCACAGATCATTGCTTCCGGCATTTCTTTAAGCTTCTTTTTTGTGGCAGCTTTATTCCAATTTTTATCCATGATGTCTGCACTTACATCATACTTCGAAATGTCCGGGGTGAGCCGTGTGTCTGTCACATAGAAATTCACTTCATCTTTTCCTACTTGCAAATGTAGTTTGGCATTTATTTTTGGTTTTTTATCATTGACCAGGTAACTACCAAAAAGCATAAAATGAATCTCAATATTCGTTTTAGCGAGGCAAATGAATAAATGTTTGCCCCAGACTTTAATGTCAGTAATCTTTTTATTAATAATCTGATCGTAATCAATTTCCGCATAGCCTGAAGCCTCTGTTATCTTTTTGCCTGCCAGGAAAGACAGGTTGTCTTTTACAATCATTAAGGATGGACCTTCAGGCATTGCAAGTTATTTTTTAGAAATTCTCCATATTTTTTTTCCACTATCATCAGCTACAAGAAGTGATCCATCGGCAGCAAAGGTTACTCCTACCGGCCTTCCGTATACAATATTGGAACTGGTGTCTTTCATAAATCCAGTGAGAAAATCTTGTGGCGGTCCGGAAGGTTTGCCATTTTTGAATGGAACATATACTACCTTATAACCAGAAGGTACACTCCTATTCCAGGAACCGTGCTGGCCTATGAACATGCCACCGGCATATGCAGGAGAGAGATGATTTTTTTTATTAAAAGTAAGACCAAGTGAAGCAGTATGTGAACCAAGGGACTGGTCTGGAACTATTGTCTTTGCTACTAGATCGGGTCTTTCTCCTTTTCGCCGGGGATCTTCATTAGCACCAAAATAAGCATAGGGCCATCCGTAAAACCCACCTGGCTGTACACTTGTTGCATAGTCAGGCACAAGATTGTCACCGAGATTATCACGCTCGTTTACAGCAGTCCATAATGCATTGGATCCAGGAGCCCAATCCATTCCTACAGGATTTCGAAGTCCGGAAGCGTATATTTTTTCGCCTGTTCCATCCGGGTTTATTTCCAGGATATTTGCTCTTCGCACTTCATATTCCATACCGTTTTCTCCTACATTGCTTCCTGAACCAACAGAAATATAGATCTTACTTCCATCAGCATTTACAAGCAGATTTCTTGTCCAGTGATTATTATACCCCCCGGCCGGAAGATCAAGGATTTTCCTACCTGTAGAGGTAATTGACGTTTGACCAGTTGTGTATGGGTACACGTATAATCCATCAGTATTTGCTACATAGAATTGATTATTTAAAATGAGCATCCCCAAAGGACGGTTCAAGCCAGTGAGAAAAACAGTTTTGGTTTCCGGAATACCATCTTTGTCAGCATCCCTCAGAAGTAAAACAGTATTACTGCTTTTATTCCCTGATTGCATTCCTTTAGTTTTTTGAAATCCATCACTTCTCGTGTTAGCCATTGAAACAAAGGCATCACCATTTGGCCCAACGTATATCCAACGGGGGTTATCGAGGCTGTCAGCAAAAGTTGTTACTGAAAAACCTGCAGGTGCTACCGGGGTTTTCCCTGCCGGCCATCCTGTAACCTTTGGGCCATTATTTACTGAAGGAGTTGCATAAGGTTCGGGCAGATCCTCTATAGAATAACTTACAGGTTTTTGTCTTGAGTTGTGACTGTTGCTGCAGGCAGCAAAAGTTAAAATTACAATTAAGAATATTACTAATTTTTTTAAACGCATGTTATAAAGTTTAATGAATAAAGTAAACAGGTTACTCTTATTACATGAATGATACCAAAATACTGGCGTTCAATAAGGATTATTTCTTTAAAAGAACCCCCTGGTTTTGTAAAACTCTGCAGCATGCTAAAAATAAAAAAGCCTCAACAAGTGAGGCTTTAAATTCAATTAACTGATAGAAAAATTACACAATCTTTTCCACCTGCATATAACTAAGTTCCACAGGAGTAGCACGGCCAAAAATTTTCACCTGTACTTTCAATTTCTTCTTATCGTCTATTACTTCTTCAATTACACCATTAAAGTCATTAAATGGTCCGTCAATGATTTTAATTGTTTCTCCAATAATGAATGGTTCACTCATACTCATTCCACCTTCCTCTGCCATTTCATCTACCTTACCCAACATTTTGTTTACTTCTGATTTGCGCAGGGAAATGATATTTCCTTTGCTGCCTTTACCATCGGTAAGAAAATGCATTACATTACTGATGCTGCTGATGTGCTGAATAATATCATCATGTATCTTTCCGTCAGCAATTTCTATCATTATGTAACCCGGATAAAAGTTACGCTCACGCATCACTTTTTTTCCATTAAGCACTTTATAAACTTTTTCTACTGGCAGGAAAACTTGTTTGATCACTTTTTCCCAACCATTACGAACAATATCCTTATCTAAATATTCTTTAATCTTACGCTCTTTTCCACTCACGACCCTAAGCACATACCAACTCGTTTCTTTTTCAGGAACGGTAGCCGTTTCTGCAGAAGAAACATTAGAAGTTTCTTCCGGAGCCTGGTTGTCTATTTGCGGAGTTTCCTGTGTATCTGTTATATTTTCTTCCATCATTACTTAAATAAGCTATAAATAAATTTCATAGATCCGTTGGCGATGAAGTCCATCAATGCTACAAGAGCAGTAATGAATACTGTAGCTCCAAGAACTATCATGGTACTTTGCTGTAATTGTTCCCATGTGGGCCAGCTTACTTTTTCGGTCATTTCCTTGTAAGAATCTTTCAGGAAAAGAGAAAATTTATTCATTGGTTTGGTTTTAATTGTATTGACTCCTGCTTTCTTAAAGCAGGAGTCAGTTACAATATTTTAGTTTAAAAACATTGCACGGGCACTAGGATTCGAACCCAGATCAAGGGTGTTGGAGACCCGTATGCTAGCCGTTGCACCATGCCCGTGTGTAAAGCTAATCAGTCCCGCAAACCTGCGGGACCGATTAGCTTAATTATATGTCAAAGATAATAAATCTTATTTAACAATTTCAGTAACCTGACCAGCACCTACGGTACGGCCACCTTCACGAATCGCAAACTTAAGACCTTTTTCCATCGCAATTGGCTGAATAAGTGTAACACTGATGTTGGTGTTATCACCAGGCATAACCATTTCAGTTCCCGCTGCAAGTGTTACTTCTCCTGTAACGTCAGTAGTACGGAAGTAAAACTGAGGACGGTACTTGTTGAAGAATGGAGTGTGACGTCCACCTTCTTCTTTGCTCAATACGTAAACTTCACCTTTGAATTCAGTATGCGGAGTGATAGAACCTGGTTTGCAAAGAACCATACCACGACGGATTTGAGTTTTCTCAATACCACGTAACAAAAGACCTGCGTTATCACCAGCTTCACCTTCGTCAAGTAATTTTTTAAACATTTCAACGCCAGTACAAACAGAAGAAAGTGGTTTTTCCATCAGACCAACGATCTCAACTGCCTCACCAACTTTGATACGACCTCTTTCGATACGACCAGTAGCAACAGTACCACGACCGGTGATAGAGAAAACGTCCTCTACACTCATCAGGAACGGAAGATCTACTAATCTTGGAGGTAGAGGAATGTAGCTGTCAACAGCATCCATCAATTCGTTAATTTTAGCGATCCATTTTTCGTCACCAGCAAGAGCGCCGGTAGCAGAACCCTGGATGATTGGTGTATTATCGCCATCAAAGCCATAAGAAGAAAGCAATTCACGGATCTCCATTTCTACTAATTCAAGTAATTCAGGATCATCAACCAGATCTACTTTATTCATGAATACCACGATCTGAGGTACACCTACCTGGCGGGCAAGAAGGAT
>JBBQYS010000177.1:0-5358 GCA_038208485.1 Chitinophagales bacterium | reverse complement strand
GGACCACCTTTGGCGGTAAGTTTATTTCTTAAAAAATGCTTGCTACCGGCGCCACCATGACCGCTGCGGCAGAATACTTTTATCTGATCTACAAAATTTGAACGTTCCATTGCAGTAAAGGTGCGAAAAATTTGGTTAGGAGGGTTTGAAGAAGTGTAAGAGTTTAGTAAAGATTACTTTGTTGCCGTATCTGCAATTTTTTATTTTTAAGGGGCCACCAACCTTTGTACTCATCCCGGCAGCATCACCCGCTATCCACTATACCTCCACTTCGTTGCGGTGCCGTTCCTATCGGGCAGCCTTCCAGGCAGTAGTACTAATTATTCGTTGATGGATATAGTAACCTACAAGAACCAAACATTCTATTAACATGCTATATAAATTTTCTACCTTAGAACTTTATTCAATTAATAGTTAAGTACATCATATGAAAACGTTACTCCTCTCCATTTTTGCAGCTAGTTTATTTTCCTGCTGTTCTCAGAAAGTACAAAAGACAAATGAGGACAGTACAACTACTTCTACCACTGCCAGGAATCAGAATTTACCCAATTGCATCAAAAAACTGATCAAAGATTTTGAAACAGAAGGCGTACAAAATCCACCAAGAAAAATATACAGTTATACCTTCAGGGATAGTACCGTTTATTATGTCACGGCAGTATGTTGTGATAATTTCAGCGACCTGTACAATAATAAATGCAACCTGATGGCACACCCCGATGGTGGTTTTACCGGCCGGGGAGATGGAAAAATAAAAGACTTTAAGTCCCAGGCTACGAATGAGCAATTGGTATGGCAGGATACACGTACTTTTAAATAAAAAAGAAAACCGTCCATGAAAAAAAACCTAATTCTGATATTGTTAATAGTAGCTAGTTTCAATACTTTAACCTTAAAAGCACAGAATTCTGACGGGACAAAGTCAGAAGAAATTATATTTAAAGACGTAAATGAAGAAATTACTTTCAAGGGGGGACTTAAAAAATGGCAAAACTTTCTTGCAAGAAATCTGGATGGTAACACGCCTGCTAAATTGAATGCACCGCCGGGAACTTACCCTGTCAAAGTAAATTTCACAATTGATCAATTCGGAAAGGTTATCGATGTGTCTGCCGAAAGCAATCACGGATATGGTATGGAAAAAGAAGTTGTTAGAGTAATTAAAAAAAGTCCTGACTGGGAACCCTTTGTACAAAATGGTGAAAATGTAAAAGTTCGCCGCAAACAGTTATTTGTTTTTGTCGTAAACTATTAAAAATAAACGCTAATTTTTATCCTCAAACTATAAGATATTATAAAGAAAATAACTGATAATAGGTTTGCCATTAATCACCATTCTTTTTTTAATACTCGATTTCAATTAACGCAAATTAAATACCTTATTTATCCGATGTTTTCCCACCCCTCATCATGATCTTATAAAATCCTGTATCAAATTTCTGGAGTTGCCCGGGTGTGCACAATGACCTTATTTCCTTTAGATGTTCCAGCATCATTTTTTCCAGGAACAATTGTTTTTCTGCAGCATATCCTGCTGCTGCATTTAAAGAAGAATCAGCAAATTCATTTGCCCCTATTTCTTTGTATATACTATCTTTTGCTCCACGAAAACCGTCAAATATTCTTTTAGCTTCTGTACGATGCTCGGCTTTAATAGAATCAAAAAGAACCATTTGTTGTTGTGAAAAACCAAGGTCTGTTTTCAGGTATTCTGCCATTCTACTCTTCCTTGGCTTCGGCTGATCATGGTCACTACTTTTCCACCACAATGCAACCATCACTACATTAGTGATGAAAAGAATTATTATGATGATAATGAGTGATTTATTTCCGGATTTGTTCATTGGTCTGGATTATCTAAGTCGTATAGACTATTTACATTTATGGCAAACTCCTGCACTTTTGTAGAAGGTTGAATGGCAGTATCATATTTAGATGAAAGATTCGATTGAAAAAAACAAAAAGCATTTACCAATAATACGAGTAAGATCAGCGAAAAAGCAAAAACAGGCCGTTGTAACAGCAAGGCCAATTTGCTAAAAATGCTTTGCTCCTCTTTATTTTTTGCAGCAATAGCAGCTTGTACCCTTGTGTATAAAAAAGGTTTTGGCTCCGCTCTTTTTGTCTGCTGAAGGCTGTTTAAAATTTCTTCCGTTTTGTCTTTTTTATGATTCATCATGTGGCAGTTTTCTTTAATCGATCAGTTTTGTTTTCCAAGTATTTTTCTGAGGTTTTCACGGGCTCTTTTTAGCAGTGACTCAGCTGCAGATTCACTGGTTTCCAATATATCACCTATTTCTTTTACACGCTGTCCTTCCAGCTGCTGCAGTAGAAAAGCAACCCTTTGTTTTTCCGGAAGCTTTCCCAGCGCATCAAACAGCAGGCTGGCATTTTCCTTTTGGTCTAATGCTACTCCCGGATGATTAAAACTTTTTGGTGTTTCATTATCTGCAACCCCAAACACTCTTTTAAGGAGCCCGCCTCTTTTAGCGGCTTTCGCTTTTCTTAATGCATCCAGTGCCATGTTTACAGCAACCTTGTATATCCAGGTTTTTCTTTCAGATGCTCCTTCAAAACTTTCCCACTCCTCATAAACCGTTACAAAAACCTCCTGCAGCAAATCTTCTGCTTCCTCTTCCTGTTGAACAATACCAAGAACAATATTATATACCATCTCTTCGTACTCCTGCACTACCGAAGCAAAATTCAAATCGCCAGCAGCTTGCGTTTCCGGTATCATATGTTCAGTTTCCTGTTGCAAGTCTGCAAGATAAAAAACTTAGTGGTCCATTACCCGGCATTTTACCTGCCCGGTCTTCCACCTTCCTCCCTGTTCTGGGAACCGGCTTTTGGTGTTCCAAAATTTTTCAAGCTATAAGTAAATGTGAGCATGAAGTATTGCTGCAATACCATTGTTCGTGTATCTTCTATATAATTGTTCGTGATCTCCCGACTGATGCTCTGATTTTGTTTTAGCAAGTCAAATACAGAAAGCTTCAATTCTCCAGCCTGCTTTTTCAGGAACTTCTTACCAATACCGGCATTCCACAACCAAAAACTCTGGTTATTACCGGCACTAAGTCCTGTAAAAGTTTGGTTGTTCACATCATTTTGCAGGAACCATCCATTTTTAGTGAGCAGATTCAGGTTTACACCAGCTGTTTGATTTACGAAGCTGTTGTTCCTGATAGAACCTCCGGTGGTTATGGCGTCTGTTTTATTGATATTATAATTAATGTTGAAATCCACATATTGGCTAATATTACTTGCCAATGTGACCCCACCATTATAAGAATAGTTTTCGGTGATAGTAGAAACATTATTGACCAAACCTGGCAGGTTTGCATAATTGAAACCACCATTAATATTCACGTTTGTTTTCAATCCTTTGATAGGCATACTGTATGTAACATAACTTCTCAGGTTCCTGTATCCATCCAGGTTTACAGGCTTGGTAAGCTGTGAACCTTTTCTCAACACGATGCCTTGCTGTATCACCGAATCACTGCTGGCAATGTATGTTGCATTACTGACATAATCTTGTGCGGTTTGAAAAAATACGCCTCCAAATACACTCTTATTATTTTTTGTATTTGTGTAGGAATACCTGGAACCCACAAAATTTCCGTTGGCCTGTTTCAGGTTTGGATTACCGCTGCTCACCCTTAACGGATCGCTGAGGTTTACTACATCCTGCAACTGGGTTATACCAGGAAAGTTTGTATAAGCCCGGTAAAAAATACGCACGTTACTGTACCTGCCCCATTTCCCACGATAGAAAGCATTAGGCAGGAAATTGGAAAAACGCTGGTTCACATTTGTAATAGTTGGGAAAACCCTGTCGCTTTGGAGATCTGTATTTTGGTAATTCACACCTACAGAAAACTGGTTGTCTTTGTCCTGGTTAAACCGGTAAGTAATTCCTCCTGATTGTGTAGTGATTTTATTGGTAAACTTATTACTAAGCGTTGTATCAAATTCACTGTATTTGCTGCCGTCGAAATTAAAAGTTTCCTGGTCAGCATTATTTTTTTGTACCTCAGGACTGTAGTTAAATTGTAGTTGACTTTTTTTACCGATTGGCTCAGTGTATCGCACACTTACCCCCACATTTGTCCCATCGCTGTTGTTGTCATTGTATTGATTCTGCCCGGAGTCTGTACTTATTCCATTATTAAAAAAGCGATAGTTACCATTGGTAATAAAATCACTATTGTTCTTGTTCCACCTTGTCTCCAATCCCAGGGAAATGCTTCTTCCTTTTTTTGGAAATGCATGATTGAAAGTAAGCTCATTCCCAAGCTGATAACCTGTTCTGTCAGTGTTAAAAACGCCCCTGTAAGCATTTACAGAATCGCCTGCTTCATAAAATGTTCTTAAGTCAGAAAATGAATTTGAAGTATTTGTCTGGAAGCTTAAGCTAGGTCTGAACAGGATTGAATTATTGGAGTCTATTTTATACTCAACCCTCATATTTATTCTCTGGTTGGTATTCTCTCTTGTGCTTGTATTGTTCTGTATAGCAAACTGGGTTTTTGGTTGTGTAAATGTTTGCGTATTAATAAATGAAGCAGCGTCTGTCGTAGTATTATTCAGGAAGTAACTGCCAGAGACAGTAACTTTTTCACCCCATTTATCACTATAGCTTATACCAAATGCATTTGTTTTACTGATACCATTTGCACTGTTAATAGTAAAATTTTCTGTCCCTCCACCGCCTCTTCCACCACCACGACCACCACCACCACCCCGGCCACCGCTGCTGGTAACGCCAAGCAAATCCTGGGAAGCAAAATTTTGCTGATTGATATTATTTAAAGATCCAATGAGCGAAACCCTTCTGTTGCCATTAAAAAAACTCACGTTACCGCCAACATTGTACCTGTCCTCAGTACCATAGCCTCCATAAACCCTTCCAAACTGGCCATTTTTTAAGCCTGCTTTTGTAATTACGTTTATGGCTTTTACACCATTACCATCATCGAAACCGGTAAGCTGCGCCTGGTCACTCAGCCTGTCAAAAACCTGGATTTTATCTACAGCGCTCGAGGGTAAATTTTTCAATGCCACCGAAGCGTCATCTCCAAAAAACTCTTTACCATCAATAGTTACCCGCTTCACTTCCTCTCCCTGTGCAGTTACTTTCCCATCTTTATCTACCACAATACCCGGCATTTTTTTTATCAGGTCTTCAATGGTAGCATCAGGGTTTACTTTATATTGATCTGCACTATACTGGCTGGTATCACCTTTCTGTACCACGCTTGGTGCTCTACTAATGATTACCACTTCTTCAAGGTCCTTTGCCGATCTGCTCAGTTTTAAAATTCCCAGGTTTTTGTCCTCGGTTCCTAT
>JBBQYS010000176.1:0-5609 GCA_038208485.1 Chitinophagales bacterium | reverse complement strand
TATAAGACATTTCTAATTTGTAAATACAAGGACATGGAAGAGGTGAAAATTTATATTGGTTATACTGCACGGGTCATAGAAATAATTGGTGTAGCAACTATTGTTTTTGGTGTTTTGATTGCGTTAGCCAGGTTCATATTTACGCTTCAGCATATACGACCTCGTAATTATAAAACACTCCGCCAGGAATTGGGAAAGAGTATTTTATTAGGCTTAGAGATACTGGTAGCCGGGGATATTATTGCTACAGTAGTAACTGAACCTACGATGGAAAGGGTACTCATTTTAGGCATTATTGTAATTATAAGGACTTTTTTAAGTTTATCTATTGAAGTAGAAATAGAGGGACGTTTTCCCTGGCAGAAACAAGCAAAGGAGTTACCTGTCAATTGATAAATGATCATTTGAAAGCTATATGCCCCTCAGGTATTTAATAACAATTCTACCTTGAAAAGAGCATTAGTCTTTCGAACTGGACAACTATTATTTTTCTTCTGTTGACTTCCTTATCATGGATTACAATAGTCACAAAACATAGGTTCTTCTGTAATTTTTTGTAAGGAAATGTTTTCCCCGGATGTATGTCCGCATTTATTACAGTTATAAATATAAATCAAAACCGATCTTGTAGCTCGTCCACACAAACTGCAGGGAAGACCCTTTATTGTATCAGTCACGCCAAATCCTGGTGTATTGCATGCCGGGCAGACGGACCTTATTTTCTTTACAAGCTTATTGGTTAATGTTTTTATTACACCCATCCTTGTTGGATTGTATAAAGCCCTCATATCAGTTTCTACATAAGCAGTTCCATAATATTGCATCATGGAGTCGTATTTTTCATAAAGTTTTTCACGATTATTAATGCCTTTAAATATCAAGGTATGATCACCTTTAGCTTTTCTCAGAATTAAGGCATGAGTAGGAAACTTTGAACGCTCTGCGAACTCATCAAGTTCTTCTCTTGAAGTAACAATGGACCCATTAAAGTTGGTTTTTAAACTTAATTTTCTTTCAATAATTTCCAGGTCATTTTTTTTATCAATAAAAATAATCAACTCCTCATCTGCATTAATAAAGAAAAAAGAAGGGTGAGCGCTGAATGACCCTTCATTCGCTATTCCGAGATCACATCCTGAGACTTCCATTGCTTGGATGCATTTTTTTCTGAGTGTCATTAAAGGGTCACCTGTTCGTTCAATCTCACCCGTAAAAGTTCCAAATTTATCTGTATTGAATTGAACAGGAATAAAACATTTAGTTCCAAGTTCTTTCTCCATAATTGGTGCTATTACTTCTTCCTTGCCATGGTTTGTGGCAATGACTAAATTTCTCTTATCGAACATTGGAACAGACAATTTGTAGATTATTGAATGTGCAGAACTGCGTCCAACACTATCCCGGATTTCTGTTCTGAAATTTCTTCCCGAACTTGCTTCAATTCACTTTGTAGTTGCTTTATTCTTTTTTCCCTCATCTTCAAATCCTCTTCACCCGTTAGTGAGTGGATCTTATCTTCGTGAAATTTAATTTTTATTTGTACTATTTTGGTGATAATTTCCAGTGCATCTTTTTCAGAAAACTTTCCTTGAATTAGTTGTATGTTCATTGTAGAATTAATTGTAGTTTCTTATAATTTATTTAATTGCTCTCTGGTTCGGAAATGTTTTATTTCTCTATGACAGTTATACTTACAATTCCTTCTATTTTGAACTCTACATCTTTTTTTTCTGCCATCGCAAAAAACTTTTTCAATCCTTCCTGTACCTTTTTTAGGTTTTTAATTCTTTTCTGAGAATGAGCGGCGTCTTTTCCAAAAAGCTCCTGGCTTGAGAAATTTTCCATGTTGTGGTATCGGATCTTACTATTGATCATTTCCGTAAGTATTTTCAAAATTTCAGGTCCGGGAAATGTTCCTTTAATTAAATTAAAATCATAGTTTTTTTTCATTTTATAAATTTTTATTGGCCCTGGCCAAGTGAGTAAGCAGAAATACCATCGAAGGAATAAAGGTTTTCTGTTTTAATTGTATCAATATCTTTATCGATTGCTATTTTTAATAGTTCAACGATTTGTGCTTTGTTAATATTCTGTTTAGAAGTTGGTTTAAACCTGCATCTCCAATGGTCTGTGCAAAATGTTTCAGGAAAACCATCAGGCCATACTTTTACTCCACGGTTAGTGATCATGACGAGCTGAATTTCGTCGGTATTCAGCACTTCCAGTTGCTTTGCCAGTTCATCCGGTGTTTGATTGTGGCAATGAACAAAAAGATCTACCCCTTCTAATTTTTTTTCTTTAGGTTCTTTGCGCTCAAATTTTGGCAGGTTCAGTGTCTTTCCATTCGCATAATTCACCTCTTTAAAGGTTGCTGGTTTTTGCCCAAGGTTAGCTATTACTGCTTGTGCAAACTCTTTTGTACCCACCATTTTTTTACTGACATTTTCTTTGTAAATATCATTTGTATGAGTTCCATCTTCAATCGTTTTCAACCAGGCATTTTGCACTTTTTCTGCAACTTCTGTTTGCCCAATATGATTCAGCATCATAATAGCACCTTGTAACAAACCAGATGGATTAGCAGAGTTCTCCCCCGCCCTTCTTGGGGCAGACCCATGTATGGCTTCAAACATGGCACATTCTTCACCAATATTTGCAGAACCAGCAAGACCAACAGAGCCTGTAATTTGTGCCGCGACATCGGAAAGTATATCGCCGTAAAGATTAGGCATCACTATTACATCAAACAATTCGGGCGTATCTGCCAGCTTTGCTGCTCCTATATCAACTATCCAGTGTTCATTTTCTATTTCCGGGTAGTCTACAGCTATCTCATCAAAAACCTTATGAAACAAACCATCGGTTTGTTTCATAATATTATCCTTGGTAAAACAGGTAACTTTCTTGCGACCGTAATGTTTCGCATATTCAAATGCATATCGTACTATCTTTTCACATCCCGGACGACTGATTAGTTTCAGGCACTGAACTACTTCGTCCGTCTGTTGGTGTTCTATTCCCGCATACAGATCTTCCTCGTTTTCTCTCACGATTACTATATCCATCACAGGATGCTTCGTTTCTACAAATGGATGCAGGCTTGTGCAAGGCCTTACGTTAGAATACAAACCAAGAAATTTTCTTGTGGTAACATTAAGGCTCTTATAGCCTCCTCCCTGGGGAGTAGTAATAGGCGCTTTTAAAAATATTTTGTTTTTCCTGATAATGTCCCAGGACTCCATTGATATACCAGCAGTATTACCCGCGAGGTATACTTTCTCTCCAACTTCAATTTCATCTACTTCTATTTGGGCACCTGCTGCCATGAGGATAGAGAGTGTTGCTTCCATGATCTCCGGGCCTATCCCATCCCCTTTAGCAACTGTAATTCTTTTTCTTTCTAACATGTTTCTTTATGTTTAATTTATTAATAGCGCAAAATTGAGGGTAATTGATCATAAGCTTTTATATAACTTTACAATGCATTACATAAATAATTTTTATGAACTATACCATCAATCAATTGCGCATCTTTCTGAAAATAACACAAACACAGAGCGTAACTAAAGCTGCAGAGGAATTACATTTAACCCAACCTGCAGTATCTATACAATTAAAAAACTTACAGGCGCAATTTGAAATTCCTCTTACAGAAATGATCGGTAGAAGAATATTTATAACTGATTTTGGAAGAGAAATAGCAAGGGCCGCTGAAAAGATCCTGGAAGAGGTGTATGCTATCAATTATAAATCACTGGCTCACAAAGGACAATTGTTTGGAAACCTAAAGATATCAGTAGTATCCACCGGTAAATATATAATGCCTTATTTTCTTACAGGTTTTTTAAACGAACATTCTGGTATAGAATTATTGCTGGATGTTACAAACAAATCGCAGGTCATCAAAAGTTTAGAAAACAATGAAGTAGACTTTTCACTGGTTTCAGTAATGCCTGAAATCCTGAAGCTTGACAAGCTAGAACTGATGCAAAACCAACTTTACCTTATAGGAAAAAAAGATAAAAGATTTAATAAGAAAGTCTATGACAAAAGTATTTTTGAAACTTTGCCCCTGATATACCGGGAAGAGGGTTCGGGCACAAGGCATGTAATGGAGAAGTTCATATTGAAAAATAAGTTGCCTGTGCACAAAAAGATGGAGCTTACTTCTAATGAGGCAGTCAAACAAGCAGTAATTGCCGGTATGGGGTTCTCAATTATGCCTTTGATAGGTGTAAAAAATGAATTGAACAACCAGGAACTGCAAATTATTCCGGTAAAAGGCTTTCCCATAAAAACGACCTGGAATTTAATCTGGTTGAAAGACAAAGGATTCTCTATGGTAGCCAATTCATTTTTAGAATACCTAAAAAAAGAAAAACAAAATATTATGAATGAAAGATTTGGCTGGGTAGAATCTTATTCAAAAAAACCATTTTAATTATATTTTTGATTAGGCATTAGAGATTTATAATAACTCTATCGCAACTCTATTGTAATCAACGGCATAATATCTTCAACAATTTAAACTCCATGGTACCATTTAGTAAGTCTATCTTCACTGCAACAAGTCATTGTGACCGACTCATTCCTCAACCATTCCCTTGCAACAAATATTTGATCAGCTCATCGATAGTTATATCGAAACGAAAGTTGGTATAGCAGAAGATTTTTTAAGTAAAGGATTATGCTTTGACCTCGTAAATAATTTAAACTTATTACTTGCAGCGGATAAATTACATACTGCAGGAACCGGAAACAACATAGCGGCACAGGATAAATTATTTCGGAGCGATATCATTTATTGGTTGGATAGAAAGCATAATGATCAATTTGAAAATGCATTTTTTGACCTCATAGATCAATTTGTATTGTATTTAAACAATACTTGCTACACCGGAATTACTGGTTATGAATTCCACTACGCATTGTATGAAAAAGGTAGTTTTTATAAAAAACATATTGATCAGTTTAGGAATGATGAAAGCCGGAAATATTCTTTTATAATGTACCTGAATGAGGACTGGCAGGATGCAGATGGCGGCCAGTTATGCATCCATCATGGAGATAGTATACAAATGATAACACCTACTAATGGCCGGTCTGTTTTCTTTAAAAGTAGTGAACTCGCCCACGAAGTGTTGCTATCCAACAAGTCAAGGATGAGTATAACAGGTTGGTTAAAGGTAGATACTCAGTCGTAAAATTAGATCTCCTACAAGGATAAGGTCTCAACTAACTAATTAAAAAATCTTTGTAGCTATTTCCCTGAATACATGTAATTGGTTATTCCTATCCGCAGTTGTAACATTTGGTACCAGGTTTAACCGGGTAAACACATGCAACTTGGAATCAATCATTTCCAAATAAATTGGAGAACCAGTACTTGTAGTAAGTCCTTTATAGATCAACACAGCGCTTACCGGATCAGCGGTAGGATCTTGCTTGGATTTGTAAACGTTTACATTAATATTCTGGGAAAGTTGGAACCCTGCCTGCAGATCTTTGCGGACAACATTCAACAGACTTTGTAGCTCCTGGAGTGTTTCCTGCGGACGGTAATGATAATAAAATTTCTCTTCGCCTGCTTCATCTTTGCTTTCTACATA
>JBBQYS010000175.1:0-5743 GCA_038208485.1 Chitinophagales bacterium | reverse complement strand
CCCAGGAGGGCAAAGGAGATCCACAGTACGGGGTAGGTTTTCCAGATTAATACAAAACGATTTCTATGTTCTTTAAAAGGCAGGACAGCCTGGGCATCAAGCCTGTGCTTTGCATAAGAGAACTGGGCAAAATCAGCTCCATAAAAGAACAAGACGAATAAAGTTGTTATACCCAGGTAAATGGTCCAGAACAATTTTGTTTTGCTGCTGTAAAAAGGGTTCAGCTTTTTAAACATAGAAACAAGTGCTATAGGGAAAAGTATAAAGGATATCCAACGGAGATCGTACTTCAGCCCCAGCCAAAAAGCCGGTGCCAGTGAGTTGTAGGAAATGTCATGGGGTTTAAAGAATAATACTGTCGCCACACGAAATGCCGTAAAAATGAACAGGTAGATAAACAATAAAGTCATCAGCCATTGCATTGTTTTTGGCACTCGCCACTCTATAAGCTTATTCTTTAGCAAATGAAAACCTCAGTTAGTTAGGGTTGAAAGGGCACAAATATACTCTAAATACCAAAAGCCCATTTTTTTCCTATAATCACCAGGGGCAAAATATAGTAACCCGGTTACCTAAATGCTGTTTTGTAGTGTTTAAATTTTAATGTTCTACTTTTGTTTTTTCCTTAAAAACTAATGGATATTATACTTCAATGGGACCGGGCTTTGCTGCATCTGATAAACGGGCAATGGCATAATGGCTTCTTCGACTGGCTGCTACCAATGGCCAGGAATAAATATTACTCCATCCCCTTATATCTTTTTTTGATCATTTATGCCAGCTTCAAAAGAAAAGGCAACAACGGTTGGTGGATGATTTTTGGAGGAGCAATGCCTATACTAACTGATTTTGTCAGCAGCAAACTCATCAAGAAAAATATCTGGAGACTCAGGCCCTGTGCAGACCCGGTGATCGGACCTACGGTGAGAGACCTTATTCATTATTGCCCCGAAGGAAGCAGTAGTTTCACTTCTTCTCATGCTGCTACACATATGGGTATGGCAGTATTTTTTTACCTTACTTTGCGAAAGTTTATGGGCAACTGGGCCTTGCTATTTTTTGTATGGGCCCTGGTGATCATGTATGCGCAGGTATATGTGGCTGTTCATTACCCTACCGATGTAGTATGTGGTGCCATTGTTGGTGCGCTTATTGGTTGGGGAATGGCTTCATTATACCAAAGGAAATATTCTTTAGCATAATTACTATTTATGACAGAAGTTTTTATTTTATTGTTACTCATCTTTCTCAATGCACTTTTCGTGATGAGTGAGATAGCACTTGTAAGCGCCAGGAGAGGCCGATTGGAAACGCAGGCAAACAAAGGCGATTTGAAATCAAAGGCAGCGCTGGACCTGGCCACAAATCCTGAGAAATTCCTGAGTACAGCCCAGATAGGCATTACACTGATTTCTATTCTTACGGGTGTGTACTCCGGAGATAAATTTGGCCCACAACTGCAGCCTTATATTGCTAAAATCACTATACTTGAGCCTTATTCTGCTAATATTTCTACGGCAATAGTCGTAATTATTGTCACATTTCTTTCTATCATTTTTGGCGAACTCATACCGAAGAAATTTGGTTTGCTCCGTGCAGAAAAGATCAGCAGGTTGGTAGCAGGGCCTATGAATTTTCTAAGTAAGATAGGATATCCTGTAGTTTGGTTACTGTCGTTCATTACCAATAGTATCTTTAATCTATTCAATATCAGCAAGGCTACAGACAGTGCAGTAACCGAAGAAGAAATAAAACAAATGATCACCGAGGGAAGTGAGTTTGGAAGCATTGAAGAAGGTGAAAAAGATATTATACAACGGGTATTTCACCTTGGTGACAGAAATATTACTTCACTAATGACGCATCGCACAGATATAGTTTGGCTTAGCGTAAAGGATACGGTAGGAGACGTGAAACTTAAACTGGACAAGTTTGTTTTCAGCACTTTTCCTGTGTGTGATGAAAGCATAGATAATATTAAAGGCCTGGTATATGTGAAAGATATGGTGAAAGCAGATGATGATACAACACTGGATAAATTATTGAAACCAGCTTTGTTTGTGCCTGAAAACAATAAGGCATATACCTTACTGGAAAAACTAAGAACCACACAAATACATGCCTGTTTCGTGGTAAATGAATATGGAACCCTCGAAGGTATGATCACCCTGAATGATATACTGGAAGCTATTGTAGGTGAGGTACCACAATCTGAGCAGGAAGAATATGAGATCATTAAAAGAGAAGATGGCAGCTTCCTGGTGGATGCACAAATACATTTCTACGACTTCCTGGATTATTTTGAAAGAGCCGATTGGATGGGCGAAGGTGACCAGGTATTTGATACTGTTGCCGGTTTTGCGCTACATGAACTGGAACATATTCCTGTAACCGGTGAAATATTTGCCTGGCGTGATTTTAAATTTGAGATCATAGATATGGACGGGCAGCGGATAGATAAGATGCTCATTAATATATCTGATGAATTAAAAGAGGAAATGGAAGAAGATTAATCTTTCTACACTTCAATCTCATAAAGGAAAATTAAATGATGCCTCCGCATCCGGGTTTTGAAGTTTTGCACTTTTTGTTTTTCCATTTTCGGTTACATGTACGATTCCTAATTGCTGCTCCTGGTACTCAAACAACAGGTCCTGGTAAATATTAATTGTTTTTAAATTAGCAGCTACCGGGGTTTCAAAAAAAGCATAGGTTTCTCCTTTTATGATTTGGTATCCAACATAGCTGAGCGAAAGCGGCTTTTTATCTGCATTTATTTTTAGATGGCCAGGGATGTATTTAGCCAGTAAGCGGTTTATCGCTTCGGTATAGCCGGCATCCTGCAGGTCGATATGTTCTTTATAATTTTGACGGAGGGTTTTCTCCAGGTCATCAGTGAAAAACTTACAACTAATCTCCAGGGTTTTGTCTTTTACATTGTGCTCTATCTCTGTTACAGTTACATACACAGGATGATAAGCAGATATACAAAAAGACATCAGGAAGATGAAGCAAACGGAACGTAAAAATAATTTCATATACTAAAAGTGAAGCCCGATCAAAAATAATTGTTTCTTTACTCGTTTATACTATAATGGAAGAATTTGTATTTTATTTAAAACTTGGCTGGGAGCATATCATCAGCGTTTCTGCGTTGGATCATATTTTGTTCATCACCTGCCTGGCCATTGTTTACCTGCCGTCCCGCATCAAAGAACTTATTCTTCTCCTCACCGCATTTACTATCGGGCATAGTGTTACACTTGCATTAAATGTGTGGCAGGTGATCACAGTAAATGAATACCTGGTAGAGATCCTGATTCCTGCAACCATCGTAGTAACGGCAGCCTTAAATATTTTTTATTTAGAAAAAGAAAAGCAATTTTATTTTTTAAAATATTTCCTGGCTACCGTATTTGGATTATTCCATGGTCTTGGTTATGCCAGTACTTTAAGGTTTTTACTGGCAAAAGACCAAAGCATAGGCTGGCCGCTTTTTGGTTTCAATCTTGGTTTGGAGTTTGGGCAAATTTTAGTAGCAGCTGTAATTATTTTCATTAATCTTTTTGTACTCAGGGTGCTGAAAATTAAAGCCGTTGTTTGGATCAGGTTGATCTGTGTGCTGGCAATTCTTACCGGGCTATTTATGATCTGGCAGAGAGTGTAGGTAGAGACGAGAGACAGAGTAAAAAGTAAAAAGTAAAAAGTAAAAAACTGAACTTTCTAAACCTTCTAAATTTTCTAAACTACTTAAACTTTCTAAACATTCTAAACTTTTTAAACTTTTTAAACTTTTTAAACTTTTTAAACTTCCTGAACTTTCTAAACTACCTAAACTTTCTAAACCTTCTAAACTTTTCAAACTTTCTAAACTTCTAAACTTCCTAACCTTTCTAAGCTTTCTAAACCACCCTAAACAATTCTCAACAATCCTCAACCACCCTAAACCTTCCTCATATCGATCCACCCCTTACTAATACAGTATCCGTCGTAGTAATCTCCGCAACATCTTCCCCGGCTTTTAAGCGCATCATACTTTCGAAAGCAAGTTTGCCCAATTTATATCCGCTTGTTTCTATGTAAGTGATTGCAGGGTAATATAATGTGGGAATGAATCCGTTACTGATGGCAATGACAGAAATTTCATCCGGCACTTTCATTTCATTTTTCTGAATGGCAGACATAGCCCCAATGAGGATGTCATCTGTCATACAAAAAACAACATCCGGTTTAAAGGCAAAGTTTTTACTGGTGATAATTTCAGCTTCTGAAATAGATTCCGGGAAAGCATAAACCACTTCAATATCATCAGCTCCATTCGTGGCTATGATATTTTCAAAAGCTGCTTTCCTGATTTTGGTTGTAGATATTTTTGGAGAGCCAAACAGGGACAGGATTTTTTTCTTGCCACTTTCCAATATGGTATTGGCTGCAAGTTCTGCAGAAGCCTCGTCTGCTACAGTCACTTTGCAACATTCTTCCCTGGGCGGAATTTTATCAAAAAAAATCACGGGAATATTCTTCTCTTTTAGTTTTACAAAATCTTCTATATTTTCTGTTTCGGGAGAAATGCAAAAAAACAATCCACTGATCCTGTTTTGTTTCATCAGCTTCAGGTTGTCTAATTCTATTGCAGGATCGTCGCCGGATTGCAGCAGCAAGAGCAAGAAATCATTTTTCCTGCACGCTTCTTCCAGTGCTGTAATAAATGAATTATAAAACAGGATTGAGAAAGCTGGCACAATTACGCCAAGCAACCTGCTGTCGTTGGTACGCAAAGAAATTGCATTAAGGTTCGGCTCATAATCCAGCGTATTTGCCAGCTCACGAACCCTTTTTTTCGTTTTTTCAGAAATGTCAGGATGGTTCTTTAATGCCCTGGATACAGTAGAGACATTCAGATTGAGAACCTCCGAAATTTTCTTAAGTGTAATGTTTGACATTTAAGTATTTTATGAACTGAAAAATAAATTCTTGAAAAACAATGCATTGTTTAAGGCATTGCTCATCTTTCAGATACTTTATCTACGTAATAAAACACTTTAATGGTTATAATTGTTGCAAAGCTGTTTTCTTCAACGGATAGTTATTAAGGAAGGCCAAAAGCAAGGCATTAAAGAAGGTATATGTCGGCTGAAGACAGATAGATTTGTCCCTGCTATGACTCATTGGAGAACATACAAAGGGGTAGCTAAATTCTGTTCAGGCAAAAGCTTCAGGATAAAGTTCCTGTGCTTGTTTTTTTAGCTTGATATTAATTTCATGGTATGCGAAAAGGGATAAGATTCCAGGAACAATAATTAAAGTGTACAACCAGGGATAAGGAACGTGATTTAAAATATCGGGCTCATACGATAAACGTATCAGTGATTGAATCTGCAACTGGAACACTACAAAAGAAACCCAGCCAAGTGGATTATGTAGAAAAATCAATTTCTGTTTTAGTTTTAATACCGACATGTCTTTAATCAGTATAATTAAACCTATAGCCCCCAGGGCAACAACCATTGAGATGCTAAACCAATAAGCTGTGAGGTTAGTAGCTAATGCATAAACCAACCCAATGATACAAAATGAGCGTAAAGCTTTAGGCCAGGTAAATTGGTCTTTAAATGCCCGGTAAAATCTTTTCTTACCCAGTTTGTGTATGGCCTCCTGTTTTTCTTTTACCACATGCGCAAATCCAAAAATGCCAAAACCAGCATAGACTTTATCGAGGGCCTGATTAAATGTAAGGTCTGCA
>JBBQYS010000174.1:0-5745 GCA_038208485.1 Chitinophagales bacterium | reverse complement strand
CAACTTGCAGACAGGGAAAAAATTGCGGTAGAAATTTCCCAGTCCATGCTGGAACATAAAGTAGAAATGATAATTGTAGACAACACGGTAGAAGCTGCCACACATGCTGCCAATACAGGTTTAATATTTCAGGCCGCTATTCCGGCAATTGAAAAAGAAAAAGAAGCAGATAAAGGCCAGGCACCGGGAAAGGAAGAAGCTACCATAACATAAAAAGTAGATTGCCGTCCCAGCGGTGTTTTCACCGCAGGTGCTCTACATTTTTAATCAGTTTTCGTGAAACCCTCATGTAGAAGGCTTATTGAAATCTCCACCTGGCTTTCTTTGCGATGCATGAATGCAAAATGCTTGTGTATCCTAATTTGGTGGCGGAAAGTACTAATATCAATTCTTAACAACCATTAATACTGCACAAAAGATTTCTTTATTCCGCATCTATTTTAATCATTGTGGAACATTTGATTATTATAAATTAGAGATGTCTTAAGTCGATACCCGTCATGCCTGTCATTAAACGGGGATTAAATCTGCGAAAACATCTGGAAATTATAATCCCTATCATAAACTCTTAAAACTGGAAATAAATAAACGAGTTACTGCTCTCCTGGCTCCAGATCAGCAGCAGCAGCATTAGCGACCATAAAAGACCCACCAGCCACCAGCGCATTTTTTCTGCTACTACCAGCACCAGAGAATTCCGCATTACCCAGTGCACAGTCACTAACAGTGTAACGATTACGGCTACTTTTATGATGCTGAGTGTAGTAAGTATGGGTTCGGCATTGGGGAGTGGACTAAACATAGCAGATAACAGCATCCAGGCCGAATGAAAATCGGGAGCACGGAAGAATACCCAGGTCACATTAATGAAAAAGAAAGTTATCATTGCATATATAAAATTGCGCAGGGTTTTATCTTTAAAAGTCCCCGGTACCCGAGCCGGTTCTGCCGCATCAGCTCCAGGCAGTATGGTAGCAGGTATAGGTTTTTTGTCGCTGAAGTCGCGGATGATTTTCTCGGCCCATAAATATAAACCATGCAATGCACCCCACACTACAAAGGTCCAATTGGCGCCATGCCACAGACCACCCAATAACATGGTAATCATTAAGTTTATGTAGGTTTTAAATTTTCCATTTTTGTTACCACCCAGGGGTATATATAAATAGTCTCTTAACCAAGATGATAATGTAATGTGCCAGCGGCGCCAGAAATCAGAGAATCCAATGGCTGCATAAGGATATAAGAAATTATGTGGCAGCGTAAATCCCAGGCACATGGCAATGCCAATGGCACAGGTAGAGTATCCTCCAAAATCAAAGAATATCTGTCCCGAAAATGCCAGCACACCCATCCAGGCATCCAGGGTATACAAAGGACCTGTGGCACCAAACACATCATCGGCAGGCGCTGCCAGCAAACTATCCGCCAGCACTACTTTCATAAAAAGCCCCAGGGTAAGCAGGAACAATCCCTTTGTCAGCTGGTCTTTATTGGCTATATGAGGTTTTTTAAATTGCGGTATCAGCTGGTCGGGGCGTACTATGGGACCTGCTACCAGCTGGGGCAGAAAGGTTACAAACAAAGCGAAATCGAGAAAGGATTTTTCCGGCGGAGATTTCTTCCGGTACATATCCAGGGTATAAGACAGTGTTTGAAACGTATAAAATGATATCCCCACCGGCAAAATGATATCAGGTTTTGCCGCCTGGAAATCAATACCCACCGCATTACTGAGGATTACAAAATTCTCCAGTAGGAAGCCCCCGTATTTAAAAAAGGCCAACATTCCCAGGTTACCCACCAGGCTAAGCACCAGTAAAAGTTTTCTTTTGATAGGGTTATCCTGCTGGTACAATGCCCTTCCTACAAAATAATCTATACCGGTAGAGAGCCAAAGCAGCAGGATGAAAGGAGGATTCCAGGCAGCATAAAATATATAACTGGCCAGCAGGAGATTCAGTTTTTTTATTTTCCAGCTAAAAGATAGGTTGTGCAGCAGCAGCATAACCAGGAAGAAGAGGATAAAAATATACGAATTGAAAACCATAAGCTAAGGTTTAAGCAGTTGGTAATTAGGGATTGGTTAACGTTGGAAAGTCCACCCTTTTTCTTCACGTAAAATCTTAATGAATGTTCGGGTAAATAGCACCGCATCTTGCTGGCTTAAATGCGAAAACTCGGGACAGTCAAAATGATCGAGTTCAGGATAATCGGCAAAATGTACCCCCTGGCTGCCGGTGAGTTTAAGCAGGGGCTCCCAGTACTTCTCCCGGGGATAGCCCATGTTTTCCCCTGCCAGGAAGCCCCCGCTGGAGGGAGTCCGCACAAAAATTACTTGTCCACCCCTGCCCTTTATTTTATCTATAGATGCTTTAATGGTTTTGAATAATGAATCGAGTTTTTCTCCGGAGGCTGGTGGCTCTTTACTCATCTTTCCATATAAAGCCCACATACTTTTTACATGGTTGGTGGCATTGGTGTCCGCCACAAACTCATCCGTCATATACTCCTGCCGGTTGAACTTTACCCTGCCAAAACCATCAGGAAAACGCGGCTCTACAAAAACGCCCCGGCGTTTGGGTAAATCCAGTTTACTGAGGGCCGCCCCCATTGACAGGCGGTCTTTATCTAATAGTGCCAACTGCGATTCAAGCAAATGGTTAATTACAAAACTGGCCCTTTGTGCCGGGGTGCGGTCTTGATAAAAAGCCAGGTTTTCACGGGGCCTCCACATATTAGGAAACTCGGTAGAAAAGAAAAGTATTTCCGTTACATCAATTACCAGCTTGCCCTTAAAATCTTCATCGACAGCCAGGTTTTCCAGTATAGGTAGGGGATTGCTGCCTACGCAGGCCAGTTGTATGGCATGGTCGCCAGTATTCTTTTCCCAGGTAGGTATATCCAGGTCAAACTTAATGCGGGACGATCCAATAAATACCGTGGCTTTATCCGAAGGTTCGTACACCATCTGTCTTTTATCTGACCACAATGGCGGATCATCATTATAGGAAGTTTCATAACCCTGTTGCCTTACTAAGATTTCCCAGCTTAGCA
This sequence comes from Chitinophagales bacterium, assembly GCA_038208485.1. Classification (GTDB taxonomy): domain Bacteria; phylum Bacteroidota; class Bacteroidia; order Chitinophagales; family Chitinophagaceae; genus Ferruginibacter. The sequence goes on along the minus strand of JBBQYS010000174.1, from coordinate 2,688 downwards.
GTGAGGCAGACACCAATATCAGGGTGAGCAAGGCGGCTTTTGCAAAATGAGTTGAATTCATTTCTATCATTAATAAAAGATGAAAAGGGGGGCCGCCTATTTTGATAAAGGCGGTTCAACAGTGAAGTAAGATATAGGTAAGATTCAATATATCATAGCAATATGGAGGAAATTTTTAATTGCTAACGGTGCCCATTCGTTTCCTGGGAAATCTCTCGCGGATGGTACCAGGTCCAGGAATCCCCACTACCGCAAAGTCTTCCGAAGGATGATTTGATGCAATGCAAAAATTCCGGACTGTGTCCGGCATTTGAAAAACAAATGTTAGATATATTTATCATGGTTAAAAAGATACCCAATGTCATCGAAATACAAAGATGGTGAAGATGCGATTCCTCATTTTTTCGATGTGTTAGCGTAGCGCACCTCTAAGTAAAGATATGGGCAGGTTTCCAACCTGCTAAGAAATTCATTATTTACTCTTCTTAGCAACGTCTCCCGTAGGGGACTTTGAGTTATCCTTCCCTAAAATGAATATCCATCGCGGAAAGTTCAAATAATGTGGCTTATGAGTCAACGGACTATAAGGGGCATCTATAGATATTATGAGCGAAAAGGATTTATGCTATTTGGTAGCATTCTAGATGTAGTAAAATAAATAGTCTCACGGTTCCATTAATATCATGGTATTAGTAATCCATCCTTCTCTTTTGTCTCCCCCCAAATCTTTATTTAGTTTTGCCGCATGCGCATTATCTCTTACAATGTAAACGGAATCAGGGCAGCTTTTAAAAAAGGGTTCATAGAATGGCTGCGGGAAAAGTTTCAATTTGAAGAACAATGCCTACACTTACATTGAGGGAGATCTAATCCTGGTGTTAATTTAAAATACACGGAAAGATTATAATATGCTAGAAAAAACTTCTCATTAAAAAATTTTATGTAAGGTGATCAATATCGTCGATATCTCTTGGTCGACCAGATTCTTTTTTATTTTTTAAAAGATCTTTATAACCAATGAAGTTTACAACCATATCATCTATTAGAATTTCTTTTCTATTTTGGAAGCATTCCTCAAACTTAACTCCGTCAATTTCTGTCAATAAATCAATTCTTAATGGGGGATATCCCAGTTGTATCACATTACCTGATTTGGTAAAATCTTCAACCTGAAGCTTAAACGAAGCAAATCCAAATTCACAAACACTTTTCAAAATAAGTTCAGCATTTAAACTTGTAGGATTAAGCCAAATATCTAAATCGCCAGTATACCTTGGATGACCATGAATTCCAACTGCGTAACCACCCACAATGAGGTATTCAACTTTGTTTTTTATTAATAATTCTACAAACTCTCTGAAGTCGCGGCTGAACATATTTTTTATAATTTATGTATTGTTCCCTTAATGTTTCTATTGCCTCAAGTCTCTCCATTTCGGTCCTTGAGTTCCAAAATTGGAAATCATTTGTTGTATCCTTTAAGGAAACTATTTTTAAGACTTTTTCCATTTTCAAATATACTAAATCTTAGCCCCATACATTGCTCCGTACTCCGGGCAACAGAGACCACTTTATTTCCTAACATCCTCTACCAACTGATCAGGAGGGCGGGTAAGTATTTTTTAATTGTAGTTTCTCAATGTTTCACGGCTGCTATTCTGGAATAGGATACCACATTTCCCTTCCCCACATACGATTTTGTATTTTTGCCCCTCATCTTTTAAAATAAATCATGCGCATCATTTCTTATAATGTAAACGGCATACGGGCAGCTTTTAAAAAAGGTTTTGTTGACTGGCTGCGGGAAAATCCTGCAGATGTGCTTTGCCTGCAGGAAACCAAGGCCACGCATGATGTGGTAGATGTACACCTCTTGGAAGAACTTGGTTATTGCCACCATTGGTTTAGCGCACAAAAAAAAGGATATAGTGGTGTGGCTATTTTTAGCAAGAAAAAACCAGATGCAGTAACCATTGGCACCGGCTATGAACTCAGTGATTTTGAAGGCCGGGTGATCACGGCAAAATATGGTGACCTGCTCATCATCAATGCATATTTTCCTTCCGGCACTTCCGGCGATCACCGGCAGGTATATAAGTACCAGTGGCTGGATGAAATTTCCGCATACTTGCAGGGGCTACAAAAGAAAAACCCAAAGATTATTCTCTGCGGCGACTACAATATTGCACACACGGAAATAGATATTCACGATCCGAAAAGCAACAAGAACACCACAGGATTTCTGCCGCAGGAAAGAGAATGGCTGACCGGTTTTTTTGAAAGCGGCTGGATAGATACTTTCCGTCATTTTAATAAAGATCCGCACAATTACACCTGGTGGAGCCAGCGTTTCCCAAGCCTGCGGCTGAATAACAAAGGCTGGCGTATAGATTACATCAGCGCAACAAAGGCTGTAGAAAAACAATTAACCGGGGCAGGAATTTTGCCGGAGGTAAAACATTCAGACCATTGTCCCATTTACGTCGAACTAAAAATAAAAAAATGATCGTTTACAACCTTACCATAAAAGTCTCCTTGCAGATAGCCGAAAAATGGCTGGACTGGCTGCAACTCGAGCATATACCGGAAGTAATGAACACCGGGTGCTTCACAGAATTTTCGGTGCTGCGCCTGTTAGAGGTAGATGACGCCGATGGCCCAACCTATGCCGTGCAGTTCAAAGCCGTA
>JBBQYS010000173.1:0-5750 GCA_038208485.1 Chitinophagales bacterium | reverse complement strand
CTGAGAGAGGCATATAAAATAAAAGGTTATGAAGAAACCTGAAGTTGATAAGTTTCACAGCTTTATTGCATAGAGGACGTCCGTACTTCAAATGCTTTAATTTGCACCAACAACAAATAAAATACGGCTGCACCATCAAGGTACAGCCGCAATATAAAACCGAAGACCGGTAATTATTTTACTTCAGCAATTTCCAGTTTGCTGGAGAAAGTCTCTTTTGTTGTTCACCACAAAGTGCCGCTTTTCTTTCGTCGTCAGGTTTACTTTATTCCGTTGTAGGTTATTACATTTTGCAACGGCCTTCGCATCACACCAACATCGGCAGGGATAATTTTTTAATCAACCCATTTCTATTCATCGTCATTATAAACGCCTTTAAAAGTTTGTTGGTTTTTAATGACCTAACAAAATATGGTGGCAGCTTCACGCTATATTTAATTTACAGTAATAGTTACTTTAATGACTGCATTATTTGCAGGTATATCGAATGATGGAAAACGCACTCTTGCTTCAGTAATTACTACACTTTCTGAGGGCCCAAAGTTATCGGTGGGCTGTACAGGTTTTTGAGCCGGACCGTAACCGGGAGGTGAGTCTTGTTCTGTACCGGCATCGTAAAGCCCTAATTCTGCTGTTACATCACCTGTAACCGGCGTGTTACCATCAAAAAGTCGCAATCCTTTTTTACCGCTGAAACCATAAAACCAGTCATTGGATTGTACAAACATTGTTTCAAACTGCAACCTGTCAGCCGGACCTGCAGTAAAGGAAAACTGCGCACTCTGTCCTGGGAGTATAGGTCCTGCTGCTGTTTTAAAAATGCCATGATCCCGTACTCTTGACAATGTTGCCATTTCTGCATTCTTAGTGCCTGGTGTACCATCTTCACCTATACGTTCGGTTCCTATGTCTGCCATTTGGCCTTCAGTAAACATCGGATCGTTTCCGTTGAAGACTGCCCACGCACCCGGAGACAGAGGAACAATTCCCCCCAATCTCGGAGTGTTTAGTGTTCCCGGTGTTGAAACATTTTCAACCGTTACCGTAAAGCTCCTGGTATTGGAATTGTGTTTGCCGCTAGTCGCAGCCTCTTGATATTGGAGTGCAACTGGCTCGTCTATAACATTGGTATCTTTTTGACAGCTTACCACAGCCAGCAGTAAACCCGAGAAACAACAAATTCTTAATAATTTTTTCATGATTTTTTATTTAGTTTAATATTTAAAGATTTTTGTGAATTAAGTTTTTAAAACAGATGGTATGGTGGTGCTCTTGACATAAATTAAATCTTTTGCATTCTTTAAAAGTACCTCCAGTTACTCAGCGCATACTTGTGCTTTCACTTCTTCTTCGTTGTCCGCAGCAAAAGCGCCACATAAATCAGGTAACGGGACCTGCTCTGCTTCATATCATCCCAAGCATGTTCCTTATCTTCCAGCTATGTTTTTTTTAAGAGTGCGATAAATAGTATTACCAATCAAAAAAATAGGGGTGATATCAACAGGAAAATATTTCAAAATAGCATTTGTATTAATTATCAAAAATGCGTAGAGGATGTAGAAAATGGTACAATCACCGTGCCACTCATCATTCATTTTTTTAAAGAAATAGTTCCACCACGAAAAAAATTTTGGCCATTATGATTGCAGATAATTAAACTCACCATGGTCATTGCCCACGAAAAAACGACTTCCATTTCGTATGCCAGGAAGCGGGGCGTTGGTCTCGGCAGCAAAATCATTAACCACAAATTTTTTCTACCGCAATAGTAAAGAGAAGGTCACACTTATTGGTATCCCTGGTAATACTTTCAACCTCTTTCTCGGGCTGCCCCACATACTTCAAAATGATATTATTATCATACAAGCCTTAGGATTTATATATTATATTTATCAAAAGACAAATTAGTATGAAACTCTATGTGAAGTACATGGTTAGTATACAATGTAAAAAAATAGTGAAGGAAAAATTAGAGGGAATGGGTCTCGACTATAAAGGAATTGACCTTTGTGAGGTGGAGTTGAAAAATACAGTGACGGAGCAGCAACTTGCTAAGCTAAAAGACGAACTGATGGTAAGCGGCTATGAACTGTTGGATAATAAAAGTTCCTCCCTGATAGAAAAAATTAAGGAGGTTATTGTAGAAATTGTTCATTATTCTGATGAATTGCCGAAGATAAAGAACTCAAATTTCCTGGCAGATAAATTAGAATACGATTATACTTATATGGCAAACATTTTTAGCGAAGCCACTGGTATCACTATAGAACAATACATTATTACACAGAAAATAGACCGGGTAAAAAGGCTGCTACTTTTTGATAAACTTACACTCACGGAAATTTCCTATAAACTCAACTACTCCAGTGTGGCCCACTTGTCACAACAATTTAAAAAAGTAACGGGCCTTACTCCGAGTTTTTTTAAGAAACTTAAAAAAAGGCATCAAAATATTCAAAAGGTGTGAATCTTGTAATTTTTTTCGGAATTCTGTAACAATAGATAAAGTGGGATGGTGGACATTTACATTCTAAATAATCCAAATCCACAACAGATGAAACAAAAATTACTTTTTTTTACAGCCACTATTTTTTCTTTATCCCTTCAAACATTTGCACAAGCACCCAGCTTAGGGACTGCAGCTAAAAAGTTTGTTCTTTTTACAACTACAGGTGCTATTACCAATACAAATATTCCCCGCTCCCAAATAACTGGAGACGTAGGTTCAAACAGTGCAAGTGCCGTCACTGGATTGGTAAATGTAAATGGCGTTATTCATACCACAGCTGATATGACCACAGCGCAGGCAGAGAGCGATCTTAATAATGCGATCATCCAAATCAATAACTCTACTTCCAATTTCTCCATCTCCGGTGCCCTGGGCGCACCGGGAGCCGGACAAACACTAACGCCTGGCGTTTACGATATTGCCGGCGCTTCTATGCTGGATGGTAATCTTATTCTCGATGGCTTAAATAACCCGAATGCTGTTTTCATTTTTCGCATCAGCGGAAATTTTGCATCTGCCTTTGCGGCGAAAGTAAAATTAATGAATGGTACACAGGCCTGTAATGTATTCTGGCGGGTGACAGGTACCATTAACCTGGCCTCAGAAACCTATATGGCCGGAAACCTCATCGCCGTGAATGCGGCTATTGATCTCACCGTAAAAGATACATTGGAAGGCCGGGCATTTACCGTGGTAGGAGCTATTACTACAAATGGTATCCTGGCTTTTGTGCCTACCGGCTGCGGCGAACCTTTGCCAACCGGGCCAGCCATGCCCGTGGTAGGAGCCACTGCTTCTTGTTTTGCCATATTCACCACTACAGGTAATGTAACAGATACCGACGGTTCGTTTGTAACAGGTAGTATCGGCACCAATTCAGGTGCAGTTGGTGGGTACGATCCATTGAAAGTGACAGGTACTATTCATCCATCACCAAATGCTACAACCGCATCTTGCGCTGCTGACCTTTCCGTTTTGTATGATAACCTTGATTTACTCAGTCCTGATATTATTTTAAATAGTCCAGCCGAGTTTGGTAATAATCTTGTACTAACGCCACATACTTATTTACTTGCCTCGGCTACCTCACTTACGGATACTGTATTTCTAAATGCACAGGGAAATCCAAATGCCGTTTTTGTTATTCAAATGAATGGAGCCCTAACGGCTGCTGCCCAGTCTTACGTAAAATTGATCAACGGTGCTCAAGCTAAAAATGTATTTTGGTTGGCCCGGAATGCAGCTGTTACCTGGGGTGTAAATGCAGTCTTCAATGGTTCCGTTGTATGTGGGGGAGCTATAGGAACGGCTACCGGCGATTCTATCAACGGGAGATTGTTTTCTGTTGCTGGCGCCATAACTACGCAGGGATCGGTGATTACGGCAGACACAAGCTCATGCGGTGCTGTATTGCCTGTTCGGTTCACCTATTTCAAAGGGACACCAGAAAAAGCCAGCGTTGTACTGCAGTGGGGAACCAGCAATGAATTAAACAACAAATACTTCACTATTGAAAGAAGTACTGATGGCGTATCCTTTAAAGAGATAGGTCGGGTTACATCTTCTACTCCTTCGGGTGGGGCTGTACAGCAATATACACTTACTGATCTGCAACCTTCTGCGCTAAATTACTATCGTTTGTCTCAAACAGATATTGACGGTCGCAAAACTTACTATAGTACAATCATTGTAAAAATGGAATTGCCTTCCGGTATAAATGTATTCAGTTATGTAAATGGAAATAATATTGAAATAAAAGCCTGGGGCGCCATACCTGGCAAAGCCATGCTGACACTTTACGCCCTGGATGGCAGGAAAATCTCCAACAAAGAAATTGTTGTCACGAAAGAACAGAGCACTTACAGCATAACAAAACCGCAACAGGATGGAATTTACCTGGTAAGGATCAGCGGAAATTCCGGTACGATATATAATAGTAAAATCGCCGTTTTATAATTCCTTTATTTATTGAAATAACCTTAAGCCAGCGCATTTGCGCTGGCTTTTTTATTGGTACCACTAGAAGAGTTTGAAGGGTAGGAAGGGTTTGTGAAGAAGTGGAAGATGGTGGAAAATAGTTTAAGGTTGTTTAATGGTGGAGTAGTAAAGTTTGGAGGGTTGTGAAGAAGTGGAAGGTGGTGGAAAATAGTTTAAGGTGGTTAATGGTGGAGTAGTAAAGTTTGAAGGGTTGGAAGGGTTTCTAAAGAAGTGGAAGGTGGTGGAAAATGGTTTAAGGTGGTTTAATGGTGGAGTTAGTAAAGTTTGAAAAGTTTAGAAGGGTTTGTGAAGAAGCTGAAGGTGGTGGAAAATGGTTTAAGATGATTTAATGGTGGAGTTAGTAAAGTTTGGAGGGTTTACAAGGGTTTGTGAAGAAGTGGAAGGTGGTGGAAAATGGTTTAAGGTGGTTTAATGGTGGAGTAGTAAAGTTTGGAGGGTTTAGAAGGGTTAGAAGGGCTATTTATAGGTTGTTTGGGTGATCAGAAGGGAGATGGATGATTTTTGAATTCCTTGATAAATCCTATTATTGCGAATCAGTAATCTTAAAAATAAACTCCTGTGACACCGAAACAGATAGAGAGAATTCAAAATAAAATAAAGAAAATCAGAAGTACGCTAGTCGCAGAGAAGCGGAAATATGGCGGCTATGATGATAGCCGTGGTCTTCGCTATGTGCCCCCAAAACATTTTATACAAATCGCAGATTACACAGGAGGCCTCACTTATTTAAAGTGGTTCCATAAAAACTTTCCCGACGATAGCGGGTTCCCAGATTTTCTTTTTGATTGGACGATTGTATTATTCAAGACTGGAAAAATAAACGAGGCAGAAAAAAAAGCACTTGAGACTTTTTGTAGAAACACTTATCTGTTTGACAAATTCTTTAATAAAGATATTACCCCTATTGATAAACATGAAGGTTCAAACCTGGAGTGTCCGCAATTTGTACATAACCTTGAGTATACTGCCACGCAACCAGAACTTTTAGATTTTAGCAACTGGTTACAACAATACATATCAACCACTTACTTTAGGGAACAAGCGGGTAAATACATTGACATAATGACTAAGTTGAAGACAGAAAATGATTCCAAAAAAAGAGGTATTCTCCTGAGAGAGGCATATAAAATAAAAGGTTATGAAGAAACCTGAAGTTGATAAGTTTCACAGCTTTATTGCATAGAGGACGTCCGTACTTCAAATGCTTTAATTTGCACCAACAACAAATAAAATACGGCTGCAC